>JAJYGR010000271.1 GCA_021790655.1 Acidobacteriota bacterium
GGTGTGTTTGGCCTCAGTGCGGATCGCTCCGACAATCAGCGCCACGAGCATTCCTGCCTGGAGGCCTTTGCCGGTCACGTCGCCGACGACAATGAGAACGCTGCCATCGGTCGCGTGGGGGATGATCTGGAAGAAGTCGCCGCCGACCTCGCGGGCCGGGCGGTATTCGCTTTCGATGGTGAGACCGGGAATCTGCGGCAACGCCATCGGAATCAGGACCTGCTGCACCTGTTGCGCCTGCTTTACGTCCTGTTCCATGGCCTGCCGCCGCCGCTGCGAGCTGCGGAATTGGTCCAGCAGGACCAAGGAAAAGCAGAACAGCATAGCGAATTCGGCCATCAGTTGGAGGGGGAATGAGATTCCGAATGGGAACCACATAGTTCGTACATGCAGCCGGTCCAGTACGGGCTGCAAAAATGGTATGGCGAAGAAGAAGAGCGCCAGAAAGAGCGCCCAGCCTGCCCGCTGCGTACGCCTCCAGCCAAAGTATGCAATCAAAATCAGCAATAGGAACACCGCCGCGTCTGTAACAAATCCGCTCACAGTATTGGCGACAAACACATTGCGCGACGCGCTTCCGCCGAACAATAGAATCTCGAAGAGCAACGATACCGCAATATTCAAAAGGACGAGAACGCCGATCGTGTTGCGTATCCATTTTCTGTCCTGAAGGCCGAGGTAGGTCCACCATGTCATTAGCCACAGGCCGAAAAAGATGGAGGATTCCACACCGGCAAGGATGTATCCCTGTTGCTCGGTCATGACCTGCGTGGTGTCTAGCAAGAAAGTGGCAAAAAGCATTCCACCCAGGACACAGGCGGCCAAAGGCCACAGCAGGATCGTCTCGGTTCGGTCGAACGCGTAAAGCATCAGGATCAGCAGAGCGAGGGCAAGGTACAGAATTGCCGTTGCCAATCCGGACGATAGGACCCGATACTGTTCTTCCCATGCGACGTGGTAGGCCGCCGTAACAGCGCTGGCCAACCCAATAACCGGCGGTGAGTGCATACCCCCAGTCTGTGAATGCAACAAGGTAGCGGGCGCCATGTAGAAACGGAAGGCGACCACTATGGTCCCATCCGGAGCGACATCCGGGGTATGTTGGATGGCACTTTCAGGGACAGCGAACATGACCGGACGGGAATAGTAGACCTTCGGGATGGGGCGGTCGAAATTTCCGTAAGAAGCGATCGGGCGGCCATTGGCAAAGAGTTGATAGCCGTCGTCGAAATTCGTGGGCGATAGTAAAGCCATTGGGCCGTCCGCGCCCGTGATGCGGATGTGCATGCGATACCAGGCAAACCCGGAATAGCCGGGGTGTCCCTTGGCGGTCCATCCGGGCACGTAGCCGGAAAATCCCAATTCTGGATCGAAGTTGCCCGCCTGCGGTGTCAGGTCCACAATCTCCCACTGCGAGTCGTCGAAATTCGGGTCGGCCCATTTGGGGTTGTCGCCGATGTGGAACTTCCATGGGCCGGTGAGCGGCACGATGGACTGGCCCAGCGTGATGTTCGTGACCGGCGCGGCAGAAGCAGGCGCGGGCGCGTTTTGTGCGGTGGCACTGAACGCAAGCAGAGGCAGCAGAAGGAGCGAGGATACAATCCTTCTCCCACCCAAAGTCAAAAGAGAGAACAATATTCTTCGCATAGCAGGTTTATAGAGGCAATCCACGAATACCAGCGATGCCCCGATTTAGCAATGGAGAAATATCGGGGCCATCGGAGGGCATTTCGCGGAGGTCGCCGGGTGGGATGGGCAGAATCCATCCACTAGAATCCAGTTGTGTCGAGTATATTTTTATCCCACCCCAGGTTGTCGAACACCGGAGTGGCAGCCCGCTACAATGGAAATGTGAGTTTTTCAATTTCTCCTGTACTGATCGTTCACGGCGGGGCCTGGGCCATCCCGGATGACATGGTCGAGGCGCATCGTCAGGGCGTCTCCCACGCTTTGGCAGCCGGATATGCGCTGCTTGAAAAAGGCGCGTCGTCCGTGGATGCCGTGGAAGCTGCTGTCGCCATCATGGAAGACGACGAAACATTCGATGCGGGGCGCGGCAGTTTTCTTACACGCGACGGACGTGTGCAGCTCGATGCGTTGCTGATGGATGGAGCGACGTTGCGCGCTGGTGGCGTGGCCTGCGTCGAGCGCCTGCGCAATCCGATCCATGCGGCGCGGCTGGTGCTGGAGAAGAGTCCGCATGTGTATTTCGTCGGCCCGGGTGCTGAAGCCTTTGCCGCTGAACACGGCATGCCACTGATCGACAATTCCGAGCTGGTGATGGATCGCGAACGGCTGAATCTGGCGGAAGCGCAGCGGAAGGAACGCGACGGCCTGCCAGATGCGACCTTCGCGGGCGGAGCTGCCAATTTGCCCGCTGCTACTTCTCACGATACGGTTGGCGCGGTGGCGCTCGATGCAAAGGGAAATCTGGCAGCAGCAACGTCTACTGGCGGCACCTTGAATAAAGCTCCGGGCCGCGTGGGAGATTCCTCGCTGATCGGCTGCGGTTGTTATGCCGACAATCTTTCCGCTGCGGTGTCGCTGACCGGATGGGGCGAGCCAATGATGAAGCTGGTGCTGGGCAAGTGGGCGGTCGATCGCGTGCAGCAAGGCACTCCCCCGGCGCAGGCAGCGGAGGAGGCCATTGCGTATCTTTTTCGCAGACTTGGCGGACATGGCGGCATCATTCTGCTGGGGCCAGCCGGTCGCGTCGGCGTGGCGCACAATACGCCGCGCATGGCCTGGGGAGTACAAACAGCACGAGGTGCGGAAGTCCATACGGAATAGAAAGCGCCTGATTATTGCAGGAATACAGCAGGGTGTCCCTCAATAAGGTCGAAGGCGTTGTCAAGGCAAAGTTTTCCTGTGCGGTGCGGCTACATCGCGTGAATTGCCCGAGAGGTTGAGGAGCAGGACCCCGGAAAATTCATTCTGCACCACCATTCGGTGGATTGATCGCTGAACTTCGCCTCACCAACCATCGATACGGCCACCGACTGCTGGCCATGATGCTTCCATGCGGACATCCAGCCTACTGCTGGATGCGAGAGCGCCCATTCAATTCATCGGTCTGGCTTGTGCCGACCAGGGCCACTCGCGGGCTGCTCTCGATATGGGCGATCTCTGGATAACCAACATTTTGCCGCAACATCCAGTAGAGTCGCACGGCCAACTTTCTCGCCGTTGCCACCTTGTCCACGCCCTTCAGCTTGTGGTGGCAACGGGCCTGATACTGCTTGCGAAATCCTTCATCCAAGCGGGTCACGCTTTGCGCCTCATCCCTCACCCACACCTCGTGACCCAACCGCTCCGCCTCCCCGGCGCCGTTGACCAACCTCTGCTCGGTCAACTCGCCGGTCTCCTGATCGAAAACCGCCACCTGCTGCCAACTCGGATGAAAATCACAACCTACAATCTGCATAGAAGGCTTCTCCTGATCTAAAAGCTCTGGTCCTCTTACCCAAAGCTAATGGATCGCTGCAGCCTTCGACCTTATCCCATCCATTCCTGCGCAGCCAAGGGTGGGAACGCATGTCTCGCAGGCACCCAGCTTCGCGAACATGAGGAACCCGGCCAGAGATTCTGGTTTCTCAGCCGGTGGCGATCTGAGTGGTCAGGCTTACCGTGGCGGCACGGGCCGATTCGCTGGCCGCCAGGCGGGTCAACGTCAGTACGGTAATGTCGTCTTCCTGCCCGAAGGCGCTGGCTGCGTCCACGATCTGCACGGCGGACGATCGAGCGCGCGACAACTGCTGCACCCGGTCAAACCCAAAGAGCTGGCCTTGCGGGTTCCGCGCTTCCACAATGCCATCGGTGTAGAACATAATCGTCTCATTCTCCTGTAGGTGGAAGGCAACGTCGTCATACTCAGCGTCCGGTACGATGCCCAGCGGCAACGAGCCGCCCACGGGGAGTTCCAGGCCATCGCGGAACGGAGCAAGGTGACCGGCATTGGCGATGACCGCGTCGCCATTGGCTCCAACGCGCAGCACCACGCAGGTGGCAAAGCCAGCACTGATGCGGCCAATCAGTCGGCGGTTGAGTCCGCGTAGGATCTCCGCCGGTTCCTGCGTGTAGTCGACCAGCGTGCGCAGCGTGCCGACGATCAGTGAGACGACCATCGCGGCCTTCAACCCTTTGCCGCTGACATCGCCCAAGACGACCAGCGCGCCAGCATCCGGGAGCGGAATCACCTGATAGAAATCGCCGCCAAGTTCGGTGGCAGGCTTGTAGATGCTGGCGATGGAATAACCCGGAATGGCCGGAACGTCTTCGGGAACCAGCACCTGCTGGACTTCACGCGCGGACTTGATCTCCATTTCGACCTGCGCCTGGCGGCGGCGCTCCAGGAATTGCTGCCGCGTCACGGTAACCAGCAGGACGACGAACAGCAGCGTGTCCAGCAGAAAGGTCGCGCTGAAAGTGTAGCTGCCAACGTGCAAGCCCCAGGCAGCTAGGGAGTTTGTAAGCGTCCAGTGCGTGAAGCGCCGGCCTTGCGCGGAGATCTGGAACACCGAGTTCCACAGGCCATAGAGAAACGCCGCGATGGCCACCGGCCAAAGCTCCATCTGCTTCCTGCGCGCCAGTCCGAACCCGACGATGAAAAGGATGTAGAGCGGGGTCAGAGTATAGATCGCCGTCGTAATGGCGTCGGCCCATTGCATGCCGAGGCCGACGTACTGCCAGTTGTAAAGAACTGTAATATCCACGGCCTGCGCGGTCAGGTATAGAGTGGCAAGGGTCACAGTCCAGCGCCGCCAGCGTCGCTCCCGGCCGAAGCCAAAGAGGGTGAGCAGAAGGAGCCAGAGCGAGATGTCCTGAAATGCACCCACGAATTGCAGGTAAAGCTGCACGGTTATATAGTGCAGGCCATAGCGAATTACGTCGAGGACCCGAAAGGAAAGCAAGCCCTCCGCCAGCAGATAGATGGCCATCCACAGGAACAGCCATTGATTGCGCTCCCGCAGAAACAGCACCAACGCCAGCAGACCGGCAACGAGCACCACCGCTCCGATGAGCAATTGCGGAAGTTGCCGGTGCTCTTGCAGGTAGCGTGGCGCCATCGCCTGCATGGCGAGCACGGACGGGTTGCCCAATACTGGCTCTGCATTCAATCCGCCCAGTTCCCACGGATCGACCGAGGAAAGCGGGGCCTTCCACACGCGGAGCGCCAGCAGGCCGCTGACCGGCGCAGTCCCCAGGTCGTACACGGCGCTGTGGCCTATAGCCCACCAGACGGCATGCATCGGCAGGCTACCGTAGCTGCCGATCTTTTTGCCATTCCAGTAGATTTCGTAGGCGTCATCGACCGGCGGAATCAGAATGGCTAGCTCGGGGCCTGTGCCGGTGACTACAATCCGTTTGCGATACCAGGCGGAGCCGGTGTAGCCGCGATAGGTCTGCGCGCCCCAGGTTTTGTCGCCGCTCAACTGCTCCCATCCGGAGCTGTCATAGGAGGGATTCCTCCAGACCAGGTTGTCGCCCGTGTGGAACTGCCATTTACCGCCTACTGCAACCGAGCCTGGGCCGGGATCTTGTGTCTGGAAGGTTTGGGCGTGAGCGAGGGCTGTCGGCAGCAGGAGCAGGCAGGCAAGCAGTGTGAGCAATTGTGCCCGCGAATACATCCGAAGCGAAGAGATCCAAAATGGGTTGTAACGAGCAGCGATTCTACTAACCATCAGGGAGACCCTCTCATATACAGGAGTAAGGAGGAGGCGGACCGTTTCTGCGACCCAAGCATAGCAGCTTACCCAGACCCGCCACAAGAAAGGATTTGCGTTGACCGGTAATACACCCAGGTGTCGGAAGCGCTACATTGCGGCAACGGCCTGCGAGAAGCGCGCCAACTCCTCTTCCGTGTTGTAGTAATGCACGGACGCGCGCACCATTTCCGTCAATCCGCGCTGCTCCATGTCCAGCCGTGTCGAGCCGACTGCGGTCACGCGGACATTGATCTGCCGGTCCCGCATCCGCTCAAAGATGGTCTGCGCCGCATGGCGTTCGCGCGTAAAGGTCACGATGCCGCAACGGATCTGGTTGGCTTTCCCCGGCAAATCGCGGACGGTAACGCCGGGAATGCGCGCGAGCTGTTCCCGCAACTGCTCGGCAAGCATCGCGATACGCTCAGCGATCTTGGCCAGATCCACGGCCATTGCGTATTCCACCGCGACGCCCAGGCCCAGTCTGCATGCGAGCGAGCTTTCCCAGGTTTCGAAACGCCGCGCGTCTTTGCGAATTTCATAGCTGTCCCGCGCTGTCCACGTCGCCGAGCGCATGTCCAGAAAAGACGGCTCCAACTTTTCGAGTAGCGCCTGCCGGACATATAGAAATCCTGTTCCACGCGGCGCTCGCAAGTATTTTCGTCCCGTTGCGGACAGCATGTCGCAGCCAAGCTCGTCTACGTTGAGCGGCATCTGTCCGGCGGACTGGCAGGCATCCAGCAGAAATGGGATTTCGCGCGCGCGCGCGATGCGGCCCACCGCAGCCGCCGGTTGCACCAGACCACCGTTGGTGGGTACATGGGTCAGCGCGATCAATTTTACGCGATGGTCATGCTGCGCAATCGCTGCCTGCAATGCTGGCAGTGAAATTTCTCCATTCTCTTCGCCCGGGACCACGACAATCTCAATGCCGCGCTGTCGCGCCACCTGTAAAAACGCCAGATAATTGCTGACGTACTCGTTAGCTGCGGTGAGAATTTTGTCGCCGGGTTGGAAGCCCTCCGCCAGCGCGTAAAAGGCCGCGTCCCAGGCACGCGTCGCGCTTTCCACCAACGCAATTTCCTGCGGCGCGCAGCCGAGCATCCGCGCAACAGACGCATACACGCGCTCATATTCGTCCTCTGTGCGGTCGGCAGCCTCATAGCCGCCAATCTCCGCTTCCAGGTCGAGGTGCGCCTTGACGCGCTCCAGCACAATCGCCGGAGGCAGGCTGGCGCCCGCGTTATTCAAGTGCAGCACGTTCGCGCAACCCGGCGTGTCTGCCCGGACGGAATCGACATCGATGGCCACAATTCACCTCGCAAGAAGGAACCCGCCACGGCGAGCCTCACACTCTTTATACTTTCATCATGCCCCAATTTGCGCCGGTAGAAGAGCAACTGGAATATCTGCAAAAAGGTACGGCGGAAATCATTCCGCTGGCTGAATTGCGCACCCGTCTCGAAAAGTCCCGCGCGACGGGCAAGCCCCTGCGCATCAAGGCCGGGTTCGACCCGACCGCGCCCGACCTGCACCTTGGCCACACTGTACTGATCCGCAAGCTGAAGCATTTTCAGGACATGGGCCATACGGTCATTTTTCTCATTGGAGACTTTACGGGGCTGATCGGCGACCCAACCGGGCGCTCGGTAACGCGCAAGCCGCTGACGCGTGAGGAACTGGACAGAAACGCGACGACATACAAGGCGCAGGTCTTCAAGATTCTCGACGCAGAAAAGACCGAGGTGCGCTACAACTCGGAATGGCTGGACAAGCTGGGCTTTGAGGGCATCATTCGTCTGGCGGCCAAGTACACCGTTTCGCAGATGCTGGAGCGCGAAGATTTTCACCAGCGCTTCAATGCGGAGCAGCCCATCAGTCTGCATGAATTGCTGTACCCGCTGGCGCAGGGGTACGACTCCGTAGCGCTGGAATGCGATCTGGAGATGGGCGGGACGGACCAGAAGTTCAACCTGCTGGTTGGTCGCGAGATGCAGCGCCACTACGGGCAGCCGTCGCAAATTGTGCTGACCATGCCGATCCTGGAAGGGCTGGACGGCGTGCAGAAGATGTCGAAGTCGTTGAACAACGCCATCGGCATCCACGAGCCGCCGCAGGAGATGTACGGCAAGCTGATGTCCATCTCGGACGAACTAATGTGGCGCTACTGGATGCTGCTGACCGATCTGCGTCCGAGCGAGATCGAGCGGATGCAGCGCGATGTCGCCAGCGGTGCTTTGCATCCGATGGAAGCGAAGAAACGACTGGCGCGGACGATCGCGGCTGGATTTCATTCCGAGGATGCTGCACAACAAGCGGATGAGGATTGGGCGAAGCAATTTCAGCGGAAGGAGATTCCGGAGAACGTGCCGCGTATTCGCATTCCCTTGGAGAATATTGCAAGCCGACCGGAAACATGCAGGTCTGAATCGCCAATTGGCATTTCTGTCGCAAAATTGTTGGTCCACCTCGGAATCAGTACATCGCGCACAGAAGCCGATAGACAGATCGAAGCTGGAGTTGAAATCGAAGGAGTGAAGACAAAAGACCGATATATGACAGTTGCCCGTATTGCTGAATTGCCGGTTCGCGTAGGCAAGCGCGCCAAGATTGCCGTGATCGAATAAATCGACTGAGTCATTCTGAGGTCGCCACGGCGACCGAAGAATCCAGAGAATGTTATTCCAACGCGCACCCGGTGTTCGGTTCATTCTTCCAGAGGATGGCCCCCAGGCGGAAAAGGAAACCTCGTTGCAATTCAAATTCACGGCCAGTCTCTTGCAGCAGAGCTTTGAGTTCCGCAAATGTGTATGCCTGGCGGACCGAAACAGGGCCATCGTGACGAGAAAGCTTACTGGGATCGATGAACTTGTACAGGTGGGAGAGAAAGTAATTTCTCCGGCAACGCTCCACATCGTTTATCAGGACGGCGACCCTGGCGACACGCAAAGCTTCTTTGAGAAATGCCCGGGCCTGTTCCTCACTTAGATGATGGAGAAAGAGGCAGCAGGAAACCACGTCCACGCTGCGATCTTTCAACGGTATCTCCAGAGCATCGCCGATCAGAAGAGTGGGCTGAGGAAGGGTCCGGTCCCAATCGGAGGCACTTGGCAGATGCAGAGCGCTGCGGTCCAGCAAAGAGATTTTCAGGGAAATATTTTTTCGCATCAACATTCGAGATGCAGATTGCAGGACATCGGCATGGGCGGATGCGACTTCTAAAATCTCAAGCTGTTCCGGGTGTAGACGCGAGGAGATGCGATCGAACAGCCGGGTGTGCATCCGATCGCCACCGTAAAACAAATTGACACGCCGGATTGCCCCCAGCGCACATGCAACTTCTGTGGGCGACCAATGGTCGGAGTCCAGCAATTCTTCTTGTTCGATACGCTGCATGCAGAAAGGACCCCGCGTTAGTTTATTCGGATGTGGCCAGGATCGGCGAATTTATCTGGAATGTAACGCAGTTTTTTTATGTGTCATTTGCTGGGACAGTGATGCGCGCGGCGGTGCTTTGGGGGTTATGTTTCCAGAACTCCGACAAGCGTGAGAGCAACAATCCGCGTCCGCGTCCGTCTTATTTCCATAGAATATGAATATGAAGTGCCGAACCTTGCATGGCTGTGGAATCTTTCTCTTTCTAATTTTTGCTGCTGTTTCGCCTGCATCGGCAACTGCAGCTCCTTTTAATTTGACGGGGCCGCGGCTGGAAGTGCAGGTCACCCGCGCGGGGAGGACGCTGCCAATATCCGACGTTCCCAATCTCCGTCCCGGGGACCAGCTATGGCTGCACCCGGATATGCCCGCAAATCAGTCGATCCACTATCTTTTGATCCCAGTATTTTTGCGCGGTTCGTTGAATCCCCCGCCAACAGGCTGGTTCACCAAGGTGGAAACCTGGCGCCCTCATGTTCGGCGGGACGGTGTCCATATTCTTGTGCCAGAAGGCGCGCTGGAAGCGCTGATCTTCTGGGCCCCGGCAACTGGCGGCGGCTACACGACAGTGCGA
>JAJYGR010000341.1 GCA_021790655.1 Acidobacteriota bacterium
GCCGGAAACAGATGGAATTTATTTCAAAGTACCCAAGGTGATTGAACGCTGAGGCAACAACGGATCATGCATCCTGATCGCTGCCTGGCGTATGATGAAGCGATTGATAATTCCAGCGGAAGCTGGATCAACCCCGCCAAGCCTGCCAAGGCAGCTTGTTACGAAAGATCGTTAAGGCAATCAACGTATGAGTGTAGCAGTCCTAATAAGTGTTCACGATGGCCTGGTGCTAGCGGCAGATAGCGCATCAACTTTGTCTATAACTGCTCCTCCAGGCGTTACCGTCCTGGATGGGAGCTTGGTTGCCAATGTCTATGACAATGCAAACAAGATTTTCAACCTGGTGAAGGGCGAACCCATCGGATGTATTACTTTCGGGAGCGGCAATATCGGCAACGCTTCCATCGGCACATTGATTAAGGATCTCAGGAAGAAACTGACCGATACACCTGAAGAGATGGAATTCAATGCCGAAAAATACACCATGGAGGGTGTTGCGAAGATTCTGGCGAAGTTTCTGGGGAATGAATGCGAAAAGGCTGGGCAGTTAGTGAGGCTGAACACAAACATGGGATTTCTCCTGGGGGGCTATTCCAAGCTGGGAGACCTTGGCGAATCGTGGTCAGTGGAAATACAGCAGGGAGTTCCGCAGCCCCCTAAGAAACTGAGGCTAGATCATGAAGTAGGATTGAGTTGGGGTGGAGCAACCGAAGTATTGCAGCGCATAGTTGTGGGATATAGTCCGCAACTATTTCCAGTCTTGGCGGCAGTCACTCAACCACCGCAAAACCCTGATGTTCTCGCTAGTCAGCTTGGGCCACTAATGGCTGCGCAACTACAAGCCCCTATAGTCTTTGCTCCGATGCCGATTCAAGATGTCATCGATCTTGCCCGGTTCCTGATACATTCAGCAATCATGTTTCAGCGCTTCACGCCAGGCCCGAATATCGTTGGCGGCCCTATTGAAATTGCGGCCATTACGAAACACGAAAGTTTTAAGTGGATTAGCCGAAAACATTATTACGATCAATCTTTGAACCTGGAGCCAAGCCATGTGGTTATCGATAAATGAAACTAAAGTTACAGAGTTGCTGAAATCCAGCAACAAGGGGTACATCGTTTCCACCTCGGGCGTGCCGTGGGCAATTGAAAACAGCATATCGGCATATCCCAAAACCTTAGGGATTTCTGGAATTGTCTACCCTGCTCCCCGGCTCGTCACTGCGGAGACCAGGAACCGCTTGATGTCGGCACGTCGTCGAATAGAAGAGTCCGGCGTTCCACTGAAAAGCCCGGAAGATTTAGCGAGGGAAATTGGAGAGACAAGGGGTAGATACTAGTTTTGCCAGCGACGCTTACTTACATTGATTCCGGCGTCCTTATCTTTGCGGCACAAGGAACAGCCGATGCAGCCGCACTCGCTCTCCCATTTCTAGCCGATCCAAACCGCGAGTACGTCACCAGCGATTATGTGCGCCTCGAAGTGTTGCCCAAGGCGATTTTTCATAAGCAAACGGCGGAAGTTGAGTTTTACGACGTATTTTTCAAAATGAATGCCCGCTCGATACCCACAAGCAAAGCGCTTTTGGACTACGCGTTGGAAGAAGCCTGCAAGGTTGGCATCCAAGGTCTCGATGCGATTCATATCGCATGCGCTGTCTTTGCTGGCGCCGAGGAGTTCGTAACCTCGGAAAAGACCGGTAAACCAATCCACCGCACTACCTTGGTCAAAGTAGTGTCTATATTTCCATAAGAATCAGCCAGATAGTCAAATGACAGATTCGAACTTCAAGCACCCCGTTCCACGCACCATTCGCATAGCCCGCCAGTCAGTTGCGAGTGGCGAGACGAAGGCGGTCGCGATTGCGGAGCGATGCTACGCAACGATTGCCAGCGAGGACGCAAAGATCAACGCCTGGCTGGCGCTGAGTAAAGAGCGCGCGTTCGAACAGGCGGCACGCATTGACGGTATGGTCGACCGCGGCGAAACGCTGCCGCCCTTGGCGGGAGTGCCGATCGGCATCAAGGATGTGTTGACCATGCAGGGCGCGCCGGCCACTGCAGGGTCCAAAATATTGGAAGGATATTGTCCGCCTTATGATGCAACGGCGGTTGCGCGTCTCGAAGCTGCGGGAGCTGTACTGCTGGGCAAGCTGAATTGCGATGAGTTTGCCATGGGATCGTCGAATGAAAATTCCGCGTATGGCGCGGTGCATAATCCGCGAGCGCTCGACCGCGTACCCGGTGGATCGAGCGGTGGCTCGGCAGCGGCAGTGGCGGCCAACATGGCGGTGGCGACGCTCGGCACCGATACGGGCGGATCGATCCGCCAGCCCGCTTCGTTCTGCGGCGTGGTCGGACTGCTGCCCACCTATGGCCGCGTGTCGCGCTACGGACTGATTGCGTTTGCTTCGTCGCTTGACCGCGTCGGTCCGTTCACACACACCGTCGAAGATGCAGCTACGCTGCTTGGCGTGCTGGCGGGACACGATGCGATGGATGCGACGACGTCGCTGGAGCCAGTCCCCGATTATGTGGCAGCACTCGGGCAGGCTGTGAAAGGGTTGCGCATCGGTATTCCAGAAGAATATTTTTCCGATGGATTGGATCCTGAGGTCCGCGCGGCGATTGAGAAAGCGGTCGACGATTTGCGCGCCGCCGGTTGCACGCTGCATAAAGTTTCGCTGCCGCACACGCGGTACGCCATCCCGACCTATTACGTGCTGGCGACTGCAGAGGCCAGCGCGAACCTGGCGCGCTTCGATGGCGTGCGCTACGGCCTGCGCGCCGCAAACGCCACATCATTGAACGGAATGTATCGGCAGAGCCGCGACGCAGGATTTGGCAAAGAAGTGAAGCGCCGCATTCTGCTGGGGACGTATGTTTTGAGCGCCGGGTATTACGACGCGTACTACCGCAAAGCGCAACAGGCGCGCACGCTGCTGACGCGCGATTTTCTTCAGGCGTTCCATTCCGTCGATGCCATGTTGACGCCGACCGCGCCGACACCGGCGTTTAAGCTGGGAGAAAAAACGGACGATCCGCTGTCGATGTATCTGGCGGACATTTACACTGTCACGGCGAACCTGGCTGGAATCTGCGGTATCTCTGTGCCGTGCGGGAACTCTAAGGAAGGCCTGCCGATAGGAGCGCAGATTCTGGGCAAGCATTTCGATGAAGCTACGGTGTTGCGCGTGGCTAACGCAGTGGAGCAGGCGCAGGGATGAAACCTCTGCACGGCGAACACTCTGGATTCCACCTTAGCTGCGCGAAGGTGGGGCACCCGAGGCTCTAGGGCCTGTCATCAATCTAACCAGATGATCGCAGACACGAAGTAAACGGCGGCAAGGAAGTTTCTCGCGGTCTTGTCGAAGCGGGTGGCGATGGCGCGCCTTGTACAGGTCCTTATCATAGTCGCGCGGGTGTTTTCAGTTGGCTTTGGGGGGATGACCGCCATCTTGCCGGACCGTTCCAGCGGCAGCAGGACGCGCTGGTCGGCGTCGAATCCCTTGTCGGCGATCACCGTGTCAGCCTCCAGTTGCGGCAGCAAAACGTCGGCCCCCTCCAGATCGCAGGCCTGTCCGCCGGTGAGATGAAATCCGGTCGGGTTGCCGAGCGCGTCCACCGCCCGCCGCGGCGGGTGAATTTTGGTGCTCAAACCCCCTTTGCTGCGTCCGATAGCTTGCTTGCAGCCCCTTTTTTGCGCGCTCCAGCGCTATGCTGGTGGGCGCGCACGATGGTGGAGTCGATCATGGCATATTCGTTGTCCGCATCCCTGGCCAGATGCTCGAAGACCATCTTCCAGACCCCGCGAGCGGCCCAGCGGCTGAAGCGCGTATGCACCACGCGGAAATCGCCGAAGCGCTCCGGCAGATCGCGCCATGGAATTCCGGCCCGATAGCGGTACAGCACCGCCTCGACAAACAGCCGGTTGTCCTTGGCCGACCGACCCTCCGACCCTGCTCGACCAGGCAGCCAATCCTTGATCCGCTCCCATTGATCGTCCCGCAAACCATAGCGTCTCGTGCTCATGAAGAAACGCTAAACAATTTAACCCCGCCTGCATATAACTAGTTTGATGACAGACCCTAGGCAAGAGCACAGAAGGTGTAAGGTGGAAAGCCGCTCTTAACGCAGCCGTTCCTCCAAAGAACTGCTGCACACCATTTCAACTCGCCACATCACAGTATCTGTGCTCTTGCTCTAGAGTTGGATTTACAGATACTGTAATCGAAAATTAAGATGTGCCATTCTGAGAGCAGCGAAGAATCCAGAAGGTGATGATAACGCAACCTAAGCAAACATTCTCTGCCCCATCCTTCGCAGAAGCGCGAAGGATGGGGTACCCGAAGTTTTGTTAACATTCGACTGCACAGACTATAGATCCGCGCTAGAAGAACAATTTCAAAGCAAACTGCAACAGTCGCGGCTGGCCTCGCAGTCCTGTGATTGAACTGAACTTCGTCGTATTGGTGAAGTTGAGGGTCCCAGGCTGCGCGAACTGCACGGTATTGAAAGTATTGAAGGCCTCGGCACGGAACTGTAGAGTTGTTTGTTTGCCGGTAGCAAACTCCTTAAAGAGTGATGAATCCAGGTTGCTGAGCGACGGTCCGCGCGCCTGCTGCCCAGGCGAGCCGAGAGGCGAATAGTCTGTCTGCCCAATCTGCGTAGCGACCGGCGGCTGCACGAACGCCAGAGGGTTCAGCCACTGGGTTGCGTTATGCGGGCCAGCATAAATGTTTACGCCAGGCGCAACGGTTGCGTGGCAGCCAAAATCCGAGGTCGTTGAAATGGGACATGGAACTGTAAAGGGCTGGCCGGTTTGATAGGAATAGATATAGTTGACATACCATCCCCCGATGACTGCATCGACAAGCCTGCTCGAGTTGCCGAGAAACTGCCGCTGTCGTCCAACCGGCAGAGCATACGTTCCTGAGACGTGCACCACGTTGGTTGAATCCGTATCGCAAAGGGCGTTATCGGCCTGGATGCCGAAGTTAGGCAGCCATTCGGCCCTATAACCCGGCGCCTGAGTAGCTTGCGTCCTCTGGTCGCTCATGCACTTGCTGTAGGTGTAATTCGCCAGCATAATCAGGCCGGCCTTGAAGTCATGTTGATACGTGGCCTGCATCGAGTTGTAGCTGCTCGCTCCATTTGTCGATTCATACGTAGAATTGGGCGAAAAGCTGGGAAATGGAAGATATGGCGTCTGATTCACCCCCGGTGGAAGTATTTCAGAAGGAGAATTATGGGACCCAAGGTTGTCCAGATGCCTGCCTATGGTTCCAACATATCCAATTTGAATGGAGTCCCGATCGGTGAACTGATACTGCGCGGTGAGGTTGTATGTCTGAACATAAGGAGTTTGGTAATTGTATTGCCGTCCATACAGAGCGACATTTTGGCCCTCCACCTGGGTTGGATCTGTAAGATTGACGTTTGCAAAGGTATTTTCCATCGTTGCTGTTGCACCATTGGACAAGACCAGAGGAGTTTGCGAACTGGTACTGTTGGCGCTGATCGTATATTCGAAAGGATAATTTGTACCCAGCGTCCCTCCATAACCCAGATTGCCTAACGCGCCATACGCTATGCCATAGCCGCCCCGCACCACGACTCTGGGCTTGACTGCATAAGCAAATCCCAGGCGCGGCGCAAAGTTAAGTTTCTGCGCAATGCCTAAGCCTAAGTTCGAAGTGCAATTGAGCTGAATGTTGCTACTGGCCAAGAGAGCATCGAACGTGGAAGATCGAGGAACGCTGCAACCTTTTTTGGGAATATAGAAGGTTCCCGAAGGACCGTCTCCGCCTGTCTGAATCAGGTTTGCCTGTCTTCCATCGACTTCCGAGTAGGGCGTGAAGTAGTCCCAACGGAGACCGAGGTTCAGGGTAAGGGTCGGGGTCACCTTCCAATCGTCCTGGAAGTATGCACCCGCGTAGTATCTGCGATCGTCAGTGGCCTCAAAATTCGACCCCTGGTACTGTTGTGCGCCACCAAGGTTGTTGATGCCGCCCACTGTCGATGCGGTTGGGACCAGCAAGATATCCGCGATACCGGTGTATCCGCTATTTTTGTTCGGAATGTCAGAGAATTGTCCGTTGAAATTGAAGTTCCCTCTGCCAAACGGCGGCTGCGCGATATTTCCCACCAGATCGTCGATCTGAAAGCCAGTCTTAAACTGATGGCTGCCATAGATTTTTGTCACATTGTCCGTGACTTCGATATCGTAGACAGTTTGCAGCGTCGGTGTGTAAGCGCCTACGCCGATATTTCTCAATCCACCGATGCTGATGGGTGGAAGGCCACCGTTGTTCGCAACCTGCGGAGTGCCTTGTATGCCATATTGCGCGGGGATTCCAAATTGATTGCCGAAAATGGACCTTTGGTTTTTATCGCTATGGTCCAACCCAAAATGCGTTTCATTGGTCAGGGTAGGCGTGAATACGTGTGTATAGCCGACAGCCACCGCAAAAGCGGGGAACTGATCGTTTCTGCCTCCCGCCGTTCCGACAGCCAGTCCGGGCAATGCCGACGGAACGGCATTTGTCATATAGCTTCTATCGAACACTCCAAACAGTATGTCTTTGGGGCTGAAGTTCTCATCGATGCGTATATCGTATTGATTGTTGTCTTCCGATTCTTTTGGCTCGATGAAGTAATCGTTGATCAAGCCCGGCAGGTTGGGGGCTGGGTATAAATCGAGCAACTTGACCGCGTTCGGATCGATCCTTGAACCAGGAATAATGTTGAGTTGCGCCGTTGAAGTGGTGAAATCTTTCTTACCGACCAGGCTTCCCGTGTAGAACGGATCGCGCACATACACAGTACTGCTGCTGGTGTTGGGAAGTCCGGTGATCGTATCGATCCCGCCTGGAGGGACCGCACGCGTGGTTGCCGGATCGAGGACCGTGCCGTGGGAAAAGGTCCGGCCCAAGCCGTCCGTCGCTGTGCCACTGTTGTCGGTAATCAGGTCCTGTAAGTTTTTGAACCCGCTGCTGACCATTCCTGCGGTGGGTACGGTGCTGGTGTATGGATTGGGCAGAATGATGCGTTCGCCCTGGTAGTCCACGAAGAAGAATGTCTTGTTCTTGTAGATCGGGCCGCCTAACGTCCCGCCAAACTCATTTTGCCGGTACTCTGGCTTCTTCACATGGTTCAGATTGGAAAAATAGTCGTTGGCGTCGAAAGCGTCGTTCCGCAGGTATTCCCATACGTCGCCGTTGAAACGATTGGTGCCGGATTTCATGACGGCATTGATTACGGCCCCGGTCGAGTGGCCAAATTCCGCGTTGTAATCGCCATTTTGCAACTTGAATTCCTGAATTGCGTCTGGAGGAGGCGTGATAGCAGCATCGGTGCCGATCGAACTGCCTCCGTAAATTTCAATATTGTCGTCAATACCGTTTAGGCGAATGTCGTTTTGCCATAAATTGACCCCATCCACAGAGAAAAAGGCGCTTCCCGTTGTTCCGGAGTCGCTACTGGGCTGCCCAGGCGGAGCAGTGGCGACTCCTGCGGAGAGTTGCGACAGGGAAACCCAATCGCGGTTGACGAGTGGCAGGTCATTGACGGTTTGGCTGTCGATCGTCTGTCCTACGGCGGCGTCCTGGGCCTGAAGCAGCGGCGCCGCAGCGGTAACAGTCACTTGCTGCGTCACATTGCCAGGTACAAGCGGAACATTGGCGGTGACGATTTGCTGAACGTGTACTTGGACATTCTTGTCGAGATAGGTCTCGAATCCAGGAGCTGCCGCCGTCAACGTATAGGTCCCGGGCGGAACAGCTTCAAAGAAGTAGGTCCCTCTCGACGTGGAGGTGACTGTCTGCTTCACCTGAGTTGCATCATTGGTCAGCGTGATTTGCGCGCCCTGAACGGCGGCCCCAGCTACGTCCTGCACAGTACCGGCAACGCCACCGGTATCGATCTGGGCCAGAATCCTATCTGGCGCGAATATAGAGATCCATACGGCGCATGCCAATACGAATATTAGATTTCTAACTCTGGTGCATAGCATAATTGTTCCTCCCAAAAATTTATTGACCGCTCTCGACCCACCACACTTAACTTGCAACACCCAATTCTGGAAACCGCGATTCGCGCCTCTCCAGCCAGATCTCCGAATACTTTGAGTTGCTGTTTCCTGCGTATTGGCTAGCGCCAGAACTCATGGGCCGGTCTTCGTAAGCGAGTCCCATGGAAACGTTACCCTTTTTTTAGCAAGACATTTCATCCACTCTCTGAACCAATTCGCTCTCTTCGATAGTTGCGAATAAATTACATGTGCCTCAGAGGGAGTTTTCTGTGTCGCTAGACAACATACGTTATCGCTATTCATTCTGCAAGAGAAATTTAACGTTACAATGAAAAATCGATTAATGTTTATTGAATTCAATTAGATACTTCCGGCATCAGGCAACCCATTTTGGGGAATTGATGCCTCGGGAAGACCGATTACGGTAACGCTAATGTATTCAGCTTACCGAATACTTATTGCGAAATAATGCGTGCGCTCCATCACGCTTCGGGAGAGAATGTTCGTTATGGCCATACGGCTCAAAGACATTGCGCACGATCTAGGGATATCGGTGATTACCGCCTCAAAAGCACTCCGAGGCGCCCACGACATCAGCGAGGAAACAAGGCAGCGCGTATTAAAGAGAATGGCGGAGTTGAATTACAGGCCAAACATGATGGCCCGCGGTCTGGCGAGTGGGAAGAGTTACATCGTTGGTTTGGTCGTCCCAGATCTTCTTCACCCGTTTTTTGCTGAATTTGCCAAGTCTTTAAACGGCATTCTGCGACCTAAGAATTACGGGATATTTCTTGCATCTTCTGAAGAAGATCCCGGGATCGAACAGCAGGAGATCAGCAGCGTCCTTGCACGGGGAGTAGACGCATTGCTCATTGCGTCATGCCAACCGACATTGCAGGGCTTTTATGGAGTCGAGAACCAGCGAACGCCCTTCATCTTGATCGACCGTGATTTTCCACATCTGCGAGCGAACTTTGTTGGGACTGACGATTTTTGTGTAGGAAAAATAGCGACCGAACACCTGTTAAAACTCGGCAGACGCTGCATTGCACACATCGCCGGGCCTGAACTTACCCCTGGCATCTGCCGTCTTCAGGGGTACCAAAAGACACTTCGCGAGCATGACGCCGGGATGTCGGCAAAGTATGTCATTCACAATTCAAAGGTAGAGGAAATTGGAGAAGTTGCCGGGTATGAGGGCATGCGAAAACTTCTTAAGCTGAAGCCGCGGCCGGACGCTGTTTTTTGCTACAACGACTTGATAGCGATCGGCGGCATGCAGGCCGTGCTTGAGGCTGGCCTATCAATTCCAAACGATATCGCGTTCGTCGGTTGCGGCAATGTTCGCTATTCGGACTACCTGCGGGTCCCGCTTTCCTCCGTGGACCAATCCACGGCTGTATTAGGCAAATATGCTGGAGATCTTGTTCTTGAGTTAATCGGAGGAAACTCCGGCGCGCCTAAGAAATTACGCGTAGACCCAACTCTGGTGGTCCGGGCATCTTCGTCCAGCAAGAGTGTGTAATCGGAGTGGGACATATTGCCTGGGGCGCTCTAGAGCAAGAGCACAGATACTGTGATGTGGCGAGTTGAAATGGTGTGCAGCAGTTCTTTGGAGGAACGGCTGCGTTGAGAGCGGCTTTCCACCTTACACCTTCTGTG
>JAJYGR010000203.1 GCA_021790655.1 Acidobacteriota bacterium
GTAAGACAAGCTGAATCCCGATAATCTGAATCGAGAGAATGTTCAACCTTTGCATGAACATATTCCAATCACCTTCCTGCTAAATTCTTCAGGGATACTGACTCAATGGCTGCTACCCAAGCATCTTTACCGGGTCCTTCAATGCAGCTAAAAACGCGGACGATTATTCTTGAGTTGTAATTTCCCTGTGCGTCGCTCCCCTTGGTTGCCTCCTATGAAGCTTGCCTTTTCCACCGGACGTCCGGCCCACGTTGTACTCCCAGCAAATCTACTGGCAAAGCGCAACGTCGATGTGACGATCTATACGGCGGCCTATCGCCGTCGATTTCGTCAGCTCGCCCCTGCCGTTCACCTGCGCTGGGTGCCACAACTGGTTCCAACATTTCATTTTCTGACCGGTGTCCAGTTACCTCGCCCGCTGCAACGCGCGGACACGGCGATCTACGACCATCTGGTTGCCTTCCGCATGGGCAATTTCGACATTTTCTGGGGATGGGCCTCTGGCTCACTTGCTGCCGGACGCGCGGCGCGACGGCGCGGCGCCTGCTTTGTCCTGGACCGCGCCTGCCCCCACGTGGATGCGCAGCAGGCACTGGTACGGACAGAATGCGAACGGCTTGGCGTGCCCTACCACGCAGAACCGGACTGGTTCCGAGCGCGCCAGCTCGCCGAGTACGAAGAGGCCGATGTAATTCTTGTACCTTCTGCCTACTCGCGGCGTTCGTTCCCAGCCGCTCTACAAAATAAAGTGATGGTCGCGCCTCTGTTTGGTCGTGTCCCGGCTGTCGAAAATTTTGTATCCACGAACCATGCTCCATATAACGCAAATTCCGAAGCGAAGCCGTTTACCTTCGGGTCCGTTGGCGGTCAACCGCTTCGTAAAGGCTTTCTGTATCTGCTCCAGGCGTGGAAGCGGATGCAACTTCCGAATGCAAGGCTATTGCTACGCACGGATGCGCCGCTCCGCCGCTTTCCCGCATTACGGGACCTGCTGCGGCAACTGCCGAACGTCGAAATCGTAGGCTACTGCGCCAATATGGGTGATTTTTATCGTCGATGCGACGCGTTTGTGCTGCCAACGATCGACGATGGGTTCGGCATGGTCTTGTTGGAGGCCATGGCCCACGGCCTTCCCGCCATCGCGACCAACCATTGCGGGTCTGCGGAATTGTTCATCTCTGGACGCGATTTACTGATCGTTCCGCCTCAGGACGCCGATGCATTAGGCAATGCAATGCAGCAGATTTACGAGCTTACTGAACTCCGCGGTAAATTATCCTCGAATGCCCTGCAAAGTTTAAGAAAGATTGAGGGTGACGGTGCATTCGATCTTTACTCAAATGTGCTCGACAAAATACTCAGCCGAGTCCACGGCAGAGAAAAATAGGCATGTGTATTCTGATCGGCGTCAGTCTGATGGCTACAATGAAATTTTCCTGGCAGCCTGTCGCTTATAAGATCTAAGCTCGACTTAGCTTCCGCCGCGCGCGCGCAGATAATTTCTGCACAATGATCTGCATATCGAATAAAAAAAATGCGATCAATGCAATCGTTGCGCTCATGCCAAGGCCAGCCGCAATCTGCAATGGAGCGTGGGAGCGATATGTGTGTGCCAACATCAGCCTAGAGCTGCAAAGCCCCACAACACTTAGCCCAGCCAAGCGGTAGACATAGGTCAGCCTGTGCTCTCCTGTGTGCGCGAATAGTTGTCTGTTCAAGCCGATGATACGGACAAGCTGGAAGATTTCAATCGCCAGCCATATATATAGAAAGCCCTGCATTCCCTGCCAACGCACCATGGGAATCGATAAGATGGCCAATATCAGATAGCTGAAAAACATGATGCGCGCCAACTGCTCATGCGTGTTCGTAGAAAACTGAAACTGAAATTTATGCTCCTTTGCGCTCAAAGTCATTGAGATGGCTGCCATTGTGACGTATGGCAGCACGGCGAACAGGTTCGGCTTATGCAGCCAGATGGCCAGCAGCACCGGCGAGACCATCAACACACCCAGGTTTACTACCGGAATAAGAGAAAAAATCAGCCGCTCTGAGTAGCCGTAAACGGCGGTCAACTCACGCCACTCTTCCCTGCCAAATAACCGCGTAATCTCCGGCCCCATGGCTTGTGTGGGCGCATTTAGAATCTGGCGGCACATGGAGAAGATGGTCCGCATCACAGTAAACGCCACCACGACAAATGGTCCCGCTTCGCGCTGCAAGATCAGCACGGGCACTTCGTAGGAGAGAAACGTGCTCATACTGATGAGGCCGAAATATCCACTGGGACGAAGGATGGCGCGCACCGCCGTTCGGTCCCACAAGCAGACCTGCGGAAAAATTTCCGGGGCAACACGCTTGATATGAAGCAGGACCAATCCCACTCCGATGAGATAAACGGCCGCCTGGAGTGAAGCAAGAGCAGGAAAAGAAAAGCGCATCCATGCGGCCGCCGATGTGACCGCGACCATGGCCAGGCGCAACCCATTTACCCAGAGAACGCCGGTGTGGGCGCGGCCCAACACCATAAACATGCCCGAAAAGTAGCCAAACAGGACTCCCAGCAATACCTGCATCGCCAGTAAATACAGCGCGAGGGCAGCGACGTGTTGCGGGACCGTCAGGCGCAGCCAACTCTGTACGGGCAGCGCGAAGACGATCAGACACATGACCGCGGCGCTGCCAAGAATCCCCAGCAATACACGCAACGAGGTTGACTGCTGGAGATGATAGCGGTCTAATTCGTGGCGTTGATAGCGGACTGTCAAGTCCTGCGTAACGTAGGTCTGGATACCGAAATTGAGTGTGCTAAGATATGCAACCGCGCCGGATAGCGCGATCCACTCTCCATAGAGCGTAGTGCCATAGCGAAAAAGAAAAATAGGAGGCAGCAGCAGCTTCGTGGTCAGGTTCACCACGTTCGAGGTCAGCAACGCTGCCATCACTTTGACGATGCGTGTAAGTATGCCCATGCTGCGTGTGTTCACTCAAGCGCTTGTCGAAAAAAATTTCAGAACAATATCTTCTTTCTCTGTATTGTCGTATTGTCGCAGAGTGCGTTTCAGAGGGTACGACAGAGAGACCGTTGCACACGCAAAGCGCGTTCTGCGGATGTAGCGGGAAAAGATGCGAGGAGATCCACGGACGCGTTTACTACCTGTTCCACGCTGACTTCTTGCATGCAATAGTCGGCGGGCGCAGTTGCGATGGAAGGCCCGCGAAGCACACGATAATGAGAATGGTCCACAGGCAGCCACTCCAGTGGACTCTGCCATGCCGGCGCGATCACGACACCTGGAAGCCCCACGGCGCGGGCAACATGAAAAGTGCCGGTATCGAGGCTGACAAGCAAATCGCATTGGGCAAGAACAGCAGCCAACTGTGGAATCGTTGTCTTCCCAGCCAGGGTAATTCCTGGATTGGCCAACTGATGACGCAGGGATTCGATGGATTCTACATCCTGATGAGTGCCAACAAAGACCGGAACCGCACCGCAGGTCTTCTCAAGCAATCCAATCACTTGCAAAAATCGGTTAGCACTCCACTGGTTACGCTGGCCGCCGCTGTTTTGGGTGACATAGGCCACACGCGGCGTACCTGGCGATTCGGAGAGAGATCCTAAAAGTTGATTTGCATGTTCCACATCGTGCTGCGTGAAAAAAATATGTGGTTCAAAAAATGCAACGTCGTGCCCTATCGAACGTACGATATCAAGATTGCCTTGGATTTGTCCTCTCTCGGGCAAAAAGTTCAGAGGACAATCATAAATTTCCGGGGCCAAAGTGTATCCCACTCGTATCGCGTCATCTACCAGGAGACTGAGCATAGCGAGGCGCGTTCGTTGGTTCCCTATCGTCGTAACGATGCAGTGCGGTCCCGGCGGCATCGTCCGAACAAGCTCACGTACGGCTGCGAATGCCTTGCTGAAGGAAACGAATGGGTTAGGTGTTGTTACACAGCTGTCTATATATGGGCTGTGACTTAGCACACTTGCTGCCATGGAGGATGCAGCAACAGTTATATGAGCATTCGGCATTGCGCGCTTCAGAGCTTCAAACAAAGGCGTGGCATGTACGACGCTGCCGAGAGGAGACTCAAATTGCAGAACAAGAAAATTACGAATTTGCCGAAGGTTGCTTGGGTCGGCTGAGATCAAGGACGTTTTTCCGCGAAGTACACGCTCCGCATGTGCGACAGTCTGCAAAACTGACTTTTGCCATTGCGGTCGTGTAGGCTGCGGCATCTAGGAACCTTACAGGAAAACAATAGGGGTGCGACAGAAGAAAATTTGTGCAGGCGCGGACTACATCTTGTAGCGGCCAAGGTCTTCATCGTTCAAATTTTCCAGCCAGCGCCGCAGCTCTTCCGAGGAAAAGTTTTCTACGCCTGCATTGGCCAGTCTGGTGGCGCGAAGTACCTGCTCGGACAGAAAGATGGGGCAGTCCGTTCTCAACGCCAATGCCAGCGCGTCGGAGGGCCGCGCATCCAGGCTGATGAGTTCCCCGTCGCGCTCCATCCAGATCACGGCGTAATACACGTCGTCGCGTAGCTCGTTGATGACTACGCGCCGGACTTCGCCGTCCAGGGTGCGGATCAGATTTGCCAGCAGGTCGTGCGTCATGGGTCGTGGTGTTGCGGTCTTTTCGATTTCAAGCGCAATTGCGTTGGCTTCAAAAATGCCCACCCATATTGGCACCAAGGCGTCGCTCTGCACATCCTTCAACACAACGATGGGCATATTCGTGACCGGGTCCATCATCAAGCCGCGAATCTTTACTTCCATTTCGTCGGACTTGACTTCTCCACCTGCGGTCTGGATCGGCGCGTTCATACGATCAAAATCTCTAAGGGGGCTTGATTTTTATGCGGCATGTTTTCGACAGCTTCGCGGCTTGTAGTCACAGCTTCGCCCAACAGACTATTGGGAAATGACTGCGTGATGCGGACATTCAGATAATTCCCTGGAGCGGGGAGAATCGGCGAATCCACAGTGAAATTGACGACTTTATTCTGGGAACTGCGACCGGAGATTTGGCCTCGTGACGAATTATGACCTTCAACCATTACTTCAAGAATTTCTCCGATATGTCTGTGGTAATTCTCTCTTTGTATTTCCCGCTGGCGATCCAGCAGGATTTGCAGCCGCTTTGTTTTGATCTCTTCCGGGATGCTGTCTTCCATGGAAATCGCGGGCGTGTTCGGACGCGGCGAGTATTTGAAGGCGAAGACCGCATCGTACCGCACCTGCTCCAGCAGCGAAATGGTCTGCTCGAAGTCGGCATCGGTCTCCCCGGGAAAACCCACGATAATATCGGTCGTCAGGCTGATCGGTCGACGCGCTGCCTTGATCCAGGCGATACGCTCCAGATACCATTCGCGAGTATACTCGCGCTGCATCAGGCCAAGAACTCTGGACGATCCGCTCTGCACCGGCAGATGCACGTGGTCGCAAAGCGTTGGCTGCGCATCGATGGCCTCGATAATGTCGTAAGTAAAATCCCGTGGATGAGAGGTGGTAAACCTAACGCGGCGAATCCCCTTCACCTGACCGATAGCGGTCAGCAGCTCCGCGAAGCTCATCTTTCCGGAAGGATCTTTGTAGGAATTTACATTTTGTCCAAGTAACTGGATGTCGGTATAGCCCGCGTCCGCCATGTGGCGCGCTTCGGTCAGGACGGAGTCGGATGTCCGGCTGCGCTCTTTGCCTCGCGTGTATGGGACCACGCAGTAGGCGCAGAACTTGTCGCAGCCTTCAATGATGGTGATGTAGCCGCGATAACGATTGCTGCGCGCGGTGAATTCGGTCTCGAAGGTTTCGTCGGTCTGCCGGTCATCGAGGCCGGTGATGCGCTCCTGGCCCGCTTCGAGTTGCGCCAGCATCTCCGGAAGTTTGCGGTACGAAGCCGATCCCGAGACCAGTGAAACATAGGGAGCGCGCTCAAAGATTTTTTCGCCTTCCTGCTGGGCCACGCAGCCCAGTACGGCAAAGCGCTTCCCTTTTTTGTGCAGCGCCTTGTAGTCGTTCAGGCGATTGAAGACCTTCTGCTCGGCCTTGTCGCGGATCGAGCAGGTGTTGTACAGGATCAGCGCGGCTTCAATCTCCGTTTCGACCTGGCGATAGCCCTCATGCACCAGCGTTCCAATGACTTTTTCCGAGTCATGGACGTTCATCTGGCAGCCGAAGGTTTCAATGTAAAACGTCTTGTCGAGTAGCGCCATCGCAAGGCAAGTATATCGCAGCGGGCGGAGCATAATTACCCGACCAACCGCCGCGAAAAGTTATGAAGTACGGTCTTACTCAAGAACATACTCATTATTATGGTCTCTTCCTTTTTTGTGATCCTGATCCAAGTAATCACGAAGTCGTCGGATGCATTCGCTCAGGACTGGAGGTTGGTTGACCCGGTTGTACCCTAGTGAATAGATCGCGTCACATTTCTCACTCTGGCAATTGAGCTTGGCTCTGCCATCCGGCCAGCCGTTCGCAACCTCTGAAGTGTGGTCAGGCGCATAGACTTCTGTTTGTCCGTTGTCTACACGGATTGCAACAGGATTTAAGGAACTGATTTCTCGTTTATATTCCGGTATTCTCATTTGCAAATCCTCCGATTTATTTTTTACCATCGAAATTCAACTTGCGGATTGGGTTCACCCGGAACTCGATGGCTACAATAAAGCCACATGCCAAACAACGATCAGCAACACTGGAACCATCGTTATCTCGCGGGCGAATTCGGCTTTCGCGAACCCGACCCGTTCGTCATGGAAGCGCACAAGAATTATTTGCAGCCTTTGCTGCCTGTTGCCAGCGCCGGACTCGATCTGGCCGGCGGTGCGGGTCATCACGCTATCTGGCTGGCGCAGCAGGGTTGGCGGATGGTGCTGGCCGACTGGTCGGAGTCTGCGCTCGCAATAGCGCGAGAAAAAGCGGCTGCGCTGCCCGCGGACAACACGCTGGAAACCGTGCAGGGCGCGGCCCTCGATGTGCTGACGCGATTTCAGGAGCAAGAACGGCGCTTCGGATTTGTGCTGGTCTCGTTCTTTCTCGATCGCGCGGTGCTGCCCTTGCTGCCGCGGGTCCTTGCGCCGGGCGGTCTTCTGCTCTATCGCACTTACACCGTAGACAATGAAAGACTGGGCAATCCGCGTGGCCCGCGCAACCCGGAGTATTTGCTGCGTTCGCAGGAATTGCTGGAGGTCTATCGCGACATGAAAATTCTGCACTACAACGAAACCGTCGCGAACAAAGGCGTTGCGGAACTGATCGCGCAGCGAATTGGAAGTTAGGAAGATGCTTCACCCACCCAGATTCAAACGTATTCCTGGAAAGATGCACACTTTTTGAAAACTCTCGATAAACTGCGAAATCGCACGCTGGTTCCGGGCCCAGGCCATACGCTTGGCGGATCCGTGCCGGGCTTGACTCATCATTGCTTCGGCTGCGCGCCGGGCAATCGGCAGGGACTGCGCCTGCGCTTTCAGGAAAACCTTGAGGCAGGCAGCGTGGAGTGCGTGTTTCGGATGCCGCGCCGTTTTGAAGGCCCGCCGGGACATCTGCATGGTGGCATCATTGCAACGGTCCTCGATGAAGCAATGGGCAAGGTAAATCGACAGAAAGGCATTGTCGCGCTGACGCGCCGCATGTCGATCGACTATCTCCAGCCAGTTCCGCTGGGCATCAAACTGCGCGCCGTGGGATGGCCGGTAAAGGTGGAAGGACGCAAGCATTTTCATGCTGGCGAGATTCGTACACTCGATGGCATCGTGCTGGCGCGCGGCGAGGGGCTTTTTATCGTGATCGATGCGGTGAAAATGTTTCGCAAGCGCGAGACGGGCTTGTCGGACGCCAAAAAACGAAGGGTGTAAGAACTGGTAAACTTGAGAATTAGCTGAGAATACGCCAGCGCGAGGGAGAAACACCATGACAGATCATAAAAATAATGGGAGCGGCAGCCACGGACTGCGCTTGAAAGTCGGCCTGGCCGAGATGCTGAAGGGTGGCGTGATTATGGACGTCACCGATGCGCAGCAGGCGGAGATAGCCGAAAAGGCCGGAGCGGTTGCGGTGATGGCGCTCGAACGCGTGCCCGCGCAGATTCGCGCCGAAGGCGGCGTGGCCCGCATGGCTTCCATCAAGAAGATCAAAGAGATTATGAGTGTGTCCTCAATTCCTGTGATGGCCAAGTGCCGCATCGGCCATTTCGTGGAAGCGCAGGTCCTGCAGGAACTGGGCGTCGACTTTATCGACGAGTCGGAAGTGTTGACTCCCGCGGACGAACTGCATCACGTGGACAAACACGCATTCAAGACGCCGTTCGTCTGCGGCGCGCGCGACCTGGGCGAAGCCCTGCGTCGCATCGCGGAGGGCGCTGCTATGATTCGCACCAAAGGCGAAGCAGGTACGGGCGATGTTGTCCACGCGGTGAAGCATCTGCGACAGATCGTAAAAGACATGCGACAGCTTACCGTGATGAGCGAAGAAGAACTTTACGCAGCAGCCAAAGAGCATCGCGCGCCCTATGAGCTGGTCCGCATGGTGGCAAAGAGCGGCAAGCTGCCGGTGCCAAATTTTTCGGCGGGCGGGATTGCAACTCCCGCAGATGCGGCGCTGGTTCGCCAGCTTGGCGCGGAAGCCGTATTCGTCGGCTCCGGTATTTTTATGAGCGACTCACAGACCTTTGCTCCCGCGAAGGAAGCAGAGATCCGCGCGCGCGCCATTGTGCGGGCGACCACGTTCTTCGATGACCCAAAGGTTCTCGCCGAAGCGAGCGAAGAATGCACTGGCGCCATGAAGGGCCTCGCCATTGCCGCGCTCGATGCGTCTTCGATGATGCAGACGCGTGGCTGGTAGTTAGGACTTAATCCAAAACTCTATGCCGCATTCGACCCATGCAACTTCGCCCATTATCGGCGTGCTGGCTTTGCAGGGCGACTACGCTTCTCATGCCCAGGCTCTCCAGGACATTGGCGCGCGATCCCTGCTGGTGCGCACGAAAGAAGACTTGGCGCATGTAGACGGCCTGATTATTCCCGGCGGTGAGTCAACGACGTTTTTAAAATTGCTGGCCCGTGAAGCGCTCTTCGAGCCACTCCAGCAATTTGTACAAACGCGTCCGACGTTCGGGACATGCGCAGGCTGCATCTTGCTGGCAAAAAAAGTTTGCAATCCGGAACAGCGGAGCCTCGGCGTACTGGACGCGACTGTTGAGCGCAATGCGTATGGTCGGCAGATCGACAGTGAAATATTGACGGAGGAAACTTCCCTGCCCGGCGGCCCGTTGGAAATGGTCTTCATTCGCGCACCGCGCATTGCGGAAGTCGGCGATCGCGTTGAAGTGCTCGCGTGGAGAGATGGCGCTCCCATTTTGGTGCGCGAACGAAATGTTCTCGCCGCTACATTCCATCCGGAGTTATCGGAAGACCGGCGCATTCATCGTTACTTTATCCAGATGGTCGAAGAGATGGAGAACAAGGGCCATCTTGCTCAACTGAAACAGCCCCCAGCCACTAAGCCCACGCGGGCAAATCTTTAATCATGCGCACTGTTCGCATTGCGATCGGCGTGCTCGCAATGCGAACTCCATTCCGGTGGGTTCCCCGCGCAGGTTCGCTGCACGCACACGCCATCGACTCCCTGATGCGCAGCAGCCTGTTCGCGCTGTTTGCATTCTGCGTACTG
>JAJYGR010000031.1 GCA_021790655.1 Acidobacteriota bacterium
CACGCATCCACACCACCGCGCCGACTGAGCGCCGCTTTCTCAAACTCCGATGGCTGGTCCGTATAGACCAACTGGTAGCCTCCGTGTTCGATGCCACCCAGGGGTGCATTTTCCGCATGAGACTCGATGCGTTCCGTCAGAAAGCCGCGCCAGTCATAGGGGACAACTTTGTTCAGCCCTGTCACCAGATCATCGAAGTTGTATGGCAGCGTGATCGGCCCAGTGTTGCCGCCGACACCAAGAAACAATGCTGCAAAATCGTTCAGAGATTTTTGATTATGCGTCAGGGTGCGGATGGTCGTGTCGGCATCCAGCCAGATCAACTCGCCCTCCGGATAATAATCCTGTCCCAACCGCCAGTTGCTCCACCAGGGGCTGCCACCACGCAATATTGAGGCTGCTATGGCTGTGTCCTCTACGTTACGCCATGTGCGGCCCGGGCGATTATTCATGTTGGCTGCCGTCAGAGCCAGCGCATCGCGATATTGCTGTGGAGTCCATAGTCCGCTGCGCGCTGCCAGCACGCCGCCCCAGTACTGCGTCATGCCTTCATATACCCACAACAGATCGCCGCGCATAGGCGTTTTGAAGTCCGGCGTGGCCAGTCCAACGGGTCGGCGATATTTGCCGTTCCACGAATGCGTGTATTCATGCGACAACAGATCGCCATCCAGCATGGCCATCTTGGGATCGGAGAACCCCTTTTCTCTTACGCCGTTGTCGCTGGACTGATGGTGTTCCAGACCTTCCCCGCGAATCTCGTCGCTCAGGCTCAACAGAAAGTGATAGGTCGTGTAATGTCGCGAATCGTAGAGTGTGCCTGCCTCATGCACCAGTTGCGTCACGGCAGCGAGCATTGCCGGTTTCAGTTCCAGGTCCTGTGGCGCATCGGCGGCAACGTCGAGATAATGATTCGGTTTCACCCCTTGCGCGAGCGGAAACTCCCGAAAATAACGTCCCATAATGATCGGCGAGTCCACAAGCTGCGCCACCGAAACCGTAGCGAACGAAGCGTCGTTGCTGGCTGAACTGCTGGTGGCAGCATTGCTGGACGCTGGACGCGAAGCGCCCGTGCCAGGACCCTGTCCCGCGAATGTCAACGCAGTACCGAAGCCCCATCCCGCTGGCAACGTGATTGAAGGCGTAATCGGAATGTTCCGCACTGGAATGCCTGCCGGGTACATCACCACTGAGTTCCATTCCAGCACGGCCAGATTTTTGCTTGTGGAGCGATCTTCACCTGAGCCTGTTCCACCGGGCGCAACCAGAAAGTCGAAGTCCACATCCAGAGTGCTGACACCCTTGGGCACGTCAACGTGGACGCCGTACATGTCCACCTCATCGCGTCGCCAAGTTAGAAGCTGGCCATTTGCGCGAACAAACAGTCCCGCCACGTTATCGATAGGCCCAGTAGGCCGATGGTTCCCCGGAATCCACTCAGGATATTCGATCACCATTGGGCCCGCGCTCACCGGGATCTTCTCCTGGACATGAATCAAGTGTCTCGGCGCATCCGTCATGTCAACATGCAACGCGATAGGAGCTTTGGGCGCTGTTGCAGATGGTGTAGCAATGGCGGTCTTCTTTTTCGCGGCGGAAGCCGTCAATGTGGCTCCCAGCAAGACAAATATCATCGTCAGGAGAGAAAGGTTGAACAAGGCGGAGGCAGCACTATAGCTGCCGAAGAGGGGCGCGCTTCGGGAACCAATCTTCATGCAATAAATCATCGCACGGAGAGAGTGTTTTTGTACCTGGTATCTTCAACACATAAAGATGGCTGCATTTCGCGCCAGATCAATTGGCATATGCATGGATTGGAGTGGTGCAGATGGACGACCCTGCCTGTAAATGGATTGGATTTGGTGGAGCTAGTCGGGCTCGAACCGACGACCTCGTCGTTGCGAACGACGCGCTCTCCCAGACTGAGCTATAGCCCCACATTGATGTGGTAGAGGTAGTGTATCAGCGACCAGCCGCCTTCTGAAAGAGCCTGAATCCTACGAAACCAGCACACTTTCAGAATTCTTTCAGACTTCTGGCGTATAAATGCGTTGCACACCCGAGAGATATCTGCAATGAATATTCAAATGAAGATGCGTGACCTGCAACGCTCCATCTTATTGACAGCATCCATAGGTCTGATGTGTTGCACATCGCTTGCCCAGACACCTCAATTCCACCTACAGAAGACCTGGCACATTGGCGGAGATGGCTGGTGGGACTATCTCAAGGTCGATCCCGCCGCCCATCGGCTCTATATTGCGCGTGGCACACGCGTACAGGTCGTCAATACCCAGACTGGCAAGCTGATCACAGAGATTGGCGGCATGAGTGGTGTGCATGGTGTCGCGCTGCACAGCAACGGCAAGTATGGCTACATCAGCGACGGCATGGCCAACACGGTCCGGGTTTTTGATCGCGCCACTCTTAAAGTGGTCGCCAACATTCCCGCAGAAAAAAATCCTGACGCTATTCTCTTTGATCCAGCAACCAAGCGCGTCTTCGCCTTCAACGGTCGCAGCCAGTCCGCAACGGCCATCGATACAGGGAACAATTCCGTCCTCAAGACAATTCCTTTACCCGGAAAGCCGGAGTTCGCTCAATCCGATGCAGCGGGAAATGTATATGTCAACATTGAAGACAAAAATCAGATCGTGCGTATCGACGCTCACAGTCTGAAGCCCACCGCAACATGGCCGATTGCCCCGTGCGATTCACCCAGCGGTCTAGCCATTGACCGCGCACACCATCGCTTGTTCTCCGTTTGTGACAACAATGTGATGGTCGTGGTAGATACGCGCGATGGAAAAGTTGTGGCTACCCCCACGATAGGAAAAGGTCCGGACGCCACTCGCTACGATGCAAATCGGCATCTCGTATTCAGCCCGAACGGTGGTGACGGAACTGTGACCGTCATCCAGCAAAAATCACCGAACAGCTACGTGCCGGTAGAAACCGTGCCGACACAGCGCGGAGCACGTACCATGGCGCTCGATACCTCGACGGGAACTCTTTATCTGGTGACGGCGGAATTTGGCCCTCGGCCAACTGCAACCGCCGCCAACCCTCGCCAACGTCCGGCGATGTTGCCTAACAGCTTTGTCGTTCTCGTCGTGGGCAGCAAATAGCCGCCTCATTTCAGTCCCAATACAATCCATACCCATACTGCTCTGTTTCGTCAGGATGGGCTTTTTGTTTTCCACCTGTCTGTCATGGACAATAGAGATTGCAGAATAGAGCACTCATCCCTCCTATGAAAATTGCTTTTCTCGGTCTCGGAAAAATGGGCGTACCCATCGCGGGCCTGTTGCTGCGCTCTGGCCACAGTCTGTCGGTGTGGAATCGGACTCCAAAATCTCTCGACGAACTTGGGCTTTCCTCTGCGAACTCTGCACCATCCATTCAGGCAGCGGTATCAAACTGCGATGTTGCTTGCACTATGCTGGCAGATGATGGGTCTACGGAGGCCGTGGTCGATGGAGCGCAAGGTCTGCTCGCCTGGCTGCCGAAAAATTCTATCCATATCGCGCTCGGCACCTTGAGCGTTGCTCTCTCGCAGCGCCTCGCGATAAGCCATGCCGAACTGGGCCAGCATTACGTGGCAGCACCAGTTTTCGGTCGACCAAATGTCGCTGCAGTTGGCCGGCTTTGGATCGTTGCCGCAGGTGATTCCCAGACTCTCGATCGCATCCGGCCTTTACTGCAAACTATGGGACGCGGTGTCACGGTCGTCGGTAATGCGCCATGGCAGGCGCACGCTTTTAAGCTCGCTGGCAACATGCTGATTACCTCCATGGTGCAATCGTTGAGCGAGGCATTCGTCTTTGCTTCCGCGGAAGGTCTCGACCCTGAATTGTTTTTGGAAACAATCAATGAGGCGCTGTTCCAGTCGCCCATGTACGGCAACTATGGAAATGTCATGCTGCATCCTCCAGAACAGCCCGGCGCGACCGTTGCCCTGGGCGCAAAAGACACGCGATTGTTGCGCGAAGCGGCCACGGCAGCCGGAGTTCGATTGGGACTTGCAGATTATTTACAGGAACAGTTCAACGCAGCCATCAAAAACGGCATGGAACTGACGGATTGGGCTGTCGGTCAATACCGCGTTGCTGAAATGACCTCGAAGAAATATTTATAACAATATTGGTGACATATAGGAGCGACATGAAATTTGCTGGCAAGATCGTTTTTATTACCGGTGCAAGCGCAGGCATTGGCGCGGCCTGTGCTCAACGGTTCGCACAAGAAGGTGCGCGCCTTCTGCTGGCCGCACGCCGCAGGGATCGCCTCGAAGCGATGACCCCTTCGCTCAAACAGGCCGGTTCTCCAGAGGTATTGAATGTGGCTCTCGATGTCCGCGACCGCGAGCAAGTACAGCGCGTACTCGACGGCCTGCCGGAAGCATGGCGGCCCATCCATGTCCTGATCAACAACGCCGGCCTCAGCCGCGGACTCTCAAAGCTGCATGAAGGGGACATTCAGGACTGGGAGGAAATGATCGACACCAACGTAAAGGGACTGCTGTATGTCACGCGCGCCGTTGTTCCTGGCATGATCGAGCGAGGCGCCGGTCATGTCGTCAACCTCGGCTCGACGGCGGCACATCTGGCGTATCCCAACGGCACGGTATATTGCGCCACCAAGGCCGCCGAATTTCGCGTTACAGAAGGGCTGCGGCAGGAAATGCTGGGCACCCCGATCCGCGTGACAACGGTTGATGCAGGAATGGTCGAGACGGAGTTCAGCGAAGTGCGTTTTCGCGGAGACAAAGAGCGCGCGGCCAAGGTGTATCAGGACATTACTCCGCTGCAACCGGAAGATGTCGCCGACGCTATCGTTTGGGCGGTCACACGCCCGGCCCATGTCAATATCGCGCAAGTCCTGATGACCACAATCGACCAGGCAAATTCGCTTCTATTTCATCGACACAAAGACTAGCCGATTGATGGCTGCGCCAGCAATCAGGCCAACTGCAGCAGTTCCGCTTCGATCTCCTGCAAGGCAGATTGCAGCGCAGCGCGCCGCACCGGATGACTGGTCTTTTCCGCCAAAATTCGCTCCCGCTTCAGGTTCAGAACCTGCCGGGCGCGAGACTGCACTGCGTTGGCATCCGTCACTGCTTTTTTGGAAACCGCTTTCGCGGCCTCGGCTCGTTGCTCAACTTGCTCTTCTATCTGGTCTTCAACCGATTTGCTTTCCCATCCACGCGCCATATATATAGAGTAGCGGATTGAGGCCTGGATCACACGCTTTAAATCGCGCATCTGGTGAAATAGGCCAATTCTTCGGTCCAAATTTCCTTTAGGAGCAGGCACATGCAGGCATATCAGATTTCTCAATTTGGGTTGGACTATCTCCAGCCCGTGCAACTCGCAGATCCCAAACCGGGCCCGGGAGAGGTATTGCTTCGTGTGCGCGCGGCTTCGCTGAATTATCGCGATTTAATGATGGTCCGCGGGCATTACGATCCGAAGCTGCACATGCCGCGTATCCCGCTCTCCGATGGCGCAGGAGAAGTGGTAGCCATTGGCGATGGCGTGACACGAGTGCGATTGGGCGACCGCGTCGCTGGACTGTTCGCTAGGAATTGGCAGGATGGTGCTCCGTCCGCGCAGAAGATTCGCGGCGCGCTGGGAGGAGACATCGATGGCATGCTGGCTGAGTATGTCGTGCTCCCAGAGAACGGCGTCATTCATTTCCCCGCGCACCTGAGCTACGAAGAAGCCTCCACCCTGCCCTGCGCCGCGTTGACAGCATGGAACGCACTGTACACGGTAGCCTCCGTGAAGGCCGGGGACACCGTCGTCATTCAGGGAACCGGCGGTGTTTCCATCTTTGCGCTCCAGTTTGCCAAACTGTCTGGAGCGCGCGTGCTGGGTACATCGAGCAGCGACGAGAAGCTCTCCAAGGCGAAAAAATTGGGTCTGGACGAAGGTTTGAATTACAAACAGCACCCGGATTGGGCCACCTGGGTAAAAGAAAATACTGGCGGCGAAGGGGCTGAAGTTATCGTCGAAGTGGGTGGCTCCAGTACGTTCAGCGAATCCATCAAAGCGGTGCGCATGGGAGGAACGATCGCACAGATCGGCGTGCTCTCCGGAATAGAGGACAAGTTATCGCTGATCCCCATCCTGATGCGCCAGATTCATATTGTCGGGATCCATGTTGGATCGCGCGCTATGTTTACGGCCATGAATCGTGCAATCGAAGTTCACAAGCTAAAGCCTGTAGTCGACAAGATATTTCCGCTTGCAGAAACAGTTGCCGCCTATCGTTATCTGGAAACGGCTCAGCACTTTGGCAAGGTTGTGATCAGGTTGTAAATCAGGATCGAGGGTCATTTATTGTAAAGTTAGGATTTATACACTCAGATTAATCAACAACTTAGATGGGTCCCAAAAAAATCTACAGGGTATCCATAACTTCATCCAGCCGTTTGCATCTATATACTCTAGCGATTACGTTCTCCTTACGAATCGCATCGGGAGGCCAGGCAACTACGACATTCGAGCGTAGTTTGCTTGCGAAAACACATATGGCTTGGTTAGAGGCAATTTACAACTTTTTTTATGAATTGTTTTTTGGTTGCTGCCACGGTAATCTTACTCGCCCATTCACCATTCGGAAACATAGCTACAAGGTATGTCTGGACTGCGGAACTCAATTTCCCTATTCCCTGGAAAAGATGCGTCTCCTGCACGCCTGGGAAATCGAGAAGCCTCAACAGGAACCCACAGAGTTGACACCGGTTCCGGTCTCGTCCAAAGCGCAGGAAGACTACGGCAACAAAGCGATTGCATAGTTTTTCCTTTTCCCCCACCGCAACGGTCCACCGACTGTGTACTGCATAGAGTCTCTGGTTGCTCCATGCGTCTTGTTACACTATGGCAGCGACCTGGGTACTGTGCGGTGTCGCTGTTCCGCGCCTACAAAACTCGGATGATCGTATCAGTTGAAAGATTGACGAAGGTCTATGAAGCGAAGCAGCGCGTCACGGCTGTCGGCGGCATCGATCTGGCGGTGCCGGAAGGTGGCATCTTCGGACTGCTTGGCCCAAATGGCGCCGGTAAAACCACGACTATCAGCATCTGTACCACCCGTGCGCTGCCAACTTCCGGCCTGGTGTTGATTGCCGGATGCGATGTGGTCGCCAGGCCCGCGCTTGCGCGAAGGAATATCGGGGTAGTCCCGCAGTACAACACGCTCGACCGCTCCCTTACCGCGTTTGAAAATCTCTTTTTTCATTGCCGATACTTTGGCATGAACGATTCCAACTCCAAATCCCGCGCCCAGGAATTGCTGGCCCAGTTCCGTCTGACCGAACGCGCCTCTGCGATGCCTTCTGAATTGTCCGGTGGTCTTGCGCAACGGCTGCTCGTTGCGCGGGCCATAGCCCATCGACCGTCCGTGTTGTTTCTGGACGAACCGAGCGCCGGGCTCGATCCACAAAGCCGCCTCGCGATGTGGGAGGCCATTCGGGCCTTGAAAGACCAGGGCATCACCGTCATGATGACCACGCATTACATGGAGGAAGCGGAGGCCCTGTGCGATCGCGTCGCGATCATCGATCATGGAAAGATCCTGGTCGAAGACACACCGGAGCAGCTCAAGAATGGGCTTGGCATCCAGACCGTCTACGGACTGGATGTGCATCGCATCGAGCAACGCGAAGAACTCGCCACGCAACTGCGGAAAGTTCCGGATGTCAGCTCCGTAGAGAGCACCCCAAAGGGCGTGCGAATCTACGCACATGGCGCGGAAGGCCTTTTACCCACTCTCGTGACAGCCGCACAAGCCTATGGACTGCGCGACATTTCCATCTCCGAACCATCTCTGGAGACCGTCTTTATCCACCTGACCGGGAGAGAGTTGCGTGAATAGTTCTGCCAGCATCCCGCAACAAAGCGAATCGTCCCCGGTCTCCGATACAGCCAAGCTTTATCTCCACGCTTTTTGGGGACTCATGCTCCGGGATTTTCGCGTGCTACGACGCGAAATCGGCCCTTTTATCATCCGCGTGGCGATGAATCCACTGCTGTTCCTTTTTGTCTTTACTTATATCTTCCCCCGCATTGGACAAAGTTTTGGCAGCACGTCCGCCTCCGGCGCGATGAACTTCGGCACTGTGCTGCTTCCCGGACTGATGGCCGTCGCAATCATGTTTACAGGCATCGCTGCAGTCGCTCTGCCGCTTTCGACAGAGTTCGGCATCACGCGCGAAATCGACGACCGCGTCATGTGCCCTCTACCCGTGGCAGGCGTAGCGATGGAAAAGATCTGCTTCAGCGCGCTGCAAAGCATTTTTTCCGCATTGATTGTATTTCCACTGGCCTACTTCATTCCCGCGCAACCGGTCCATGTTCATATCAGCAGCTACTTGCTGCTGGGATCTGTGATCGTGCTGGCGAGCCTGGTCTCCGGCGCATTGGGCCTCACCATTGGCACATCGGTCGAGCCGCGACAGATCGGCTTGATTTTTTCCGTTGTGGTTGTGCCGATTACGTTTCTCGGCTGCGTGTACTATCCGTGGACGCTGCTCTCTCACGTGCGCTGGCTACAGTACGCAGTGCTATTCAATCCTATTGTGTATATGAGCGAAGGGCTGCGCGCCGCGCTCACACCAGCACTGCCACACATGCCATCGTGGCTCATCCTTGCGGCGCTCGTTCTCTCGCTGCTGCTGCTGGGATCAGTCGGTATTCGCGGCTTTTTGCGCCGCGTCATCGGCTAGCAAGTCAGCTCAGCCAGACAACAGCACTACAGAATTGGAAACAGGGCCGCCGTACCGAACTCCATCTCCGGCATTTTCAATTCTGGCATAGGCTTCGCATCAAAAAGTTTGCGGGTTGGAATGGCCAGCCAGCGCGCCATGCGCGTTGCCTTCTGACGTCGCGCGCTGTCGGTGGATATTCCGGTGTTCGCGTACATTTGCCGATAGAGCTTCGAGGTGAAAAGAAAAGCCAGGCGACCTCGCAGCGTGGGTACACATCTCGACCGCTTCCAGATTTCAGGCATGCTATAAAAATCGTCCCAGACGCCTTGCGTGCGCGCGCGGATTTCGTCCGTAGTCATGGTGCTATGCGGGCTGAACATCTTGGGCCGGACCTCTGCTGGGATCAGCCAGTGACGGGTGATAGGAACGCCGCCAACATGCATCACATTTTCGCCCAGGCCCTTTTCCCACCGATCGAAATCTATAGTCCCAGGAAAAGGAGTTAGCATTACAAATTGCGCAAAGGTGATGCCCGCTTTCTTTGCCAGCTCCGCCGTCGCAGCAAACGTGTCCGGACGGTCCGTCGGCAGCCCAAAAATGAACGATCCCAGAACGTGGACCCCATGCTCTTTGAACGTCTGTAGCCTCTTGACCAGGTTATCGCCGGAGAGGTTGAAGTCTTTGAACACGGCCTTTAACCCTTCCGCTGTGGCCGACTCGACGCCCACCAGCGCGCCTTTGATGTTGGCCTTGCGCATGGCGTCCAGAAACTGCGTGTCCTCGCCGGCTTCCATGGTGATTTGCGTGAAAAACACCATGTCGCGGGGGAGTTTCGACAGTTTGTCCATCAATTCAAAACGCTCGGAACGGATACCCTCCAGCTCCTCCACTCGCGCCGTATTGCCCTGCTGCTTCGCCAGGCGAAG
>JAJYGR010000337.1 GCA_021790655.1 Acidobacteriota bacterium
CTTGATTCGACAGCATCAATTCCAGAAGGTGGAGCTGGTAAAGTTTGTCGCTCCAGAGCAGTCTTATGAAGAGCACGAAAAATTGACGGCCCACGCCGAAGCGGTCCTGCAGGCGTTGGAATTGCCGTATCGAGTGATGAACCTGTGTGCTGGCGACCTCGGATTTTCGGCGGCGAAGACCTACGATCTGGAAGTCTGGCTGCCGGGTCAGAATGTATATCGAGAGATATCTTCCTGCTCCAACTTTGAAGCGTTTCAGGCAAGACGCGCAAATATTCGCTATCGACCGCAGGGACAAAAGAAGACGGAATTCGTCCATACTTTGAATGGCAGTGGGCTGGCCGTAGGTCGCACGTGGCTGGCGGTGATAGAGAATTATCAACAGGCGGATGGCAGCGTCCGCATCCCAGAAGTATTGCTGCCTTACATGGGTGGGGAAGCGGCGATCCAGCCCAGTCCGCGCTGAGTGGATACAGAGTGGCGAAACAATAGTCGAACAGATTCGTTGAGGAACAAAAAGATGATGCGAGCAATCCGCAATTATGTGTTCTGGACGTACCAACGGGGCAGCGTGCACTACGACGTGATGGTGACGCTGATTCTGCTGTTCATTTTTCTCTCGCCGCGTGTCATCAACTTCAAGGACAAGCCTGTCGTACGCACGTTGCCTCCCAGTCAGGTGATGGTGAAAAGCGATGGACACAATGGGCTGATGTATCAGATCGATGTCGCGACATTGGCATCGTTTCATGACGAAGGCGATCTCAAATCAGAATTGCGAACGGCCATCCAGCCGATTTCCGGTGACGTAGCGATCGATCGTTACAGGCCTGTGCGGGCGTCCAACGGGCAAGTGATCGCATATCAGGTGTGGGCGCACAGGTAGATGAGGAGATCCATGAACGGAATGCTGAAAAGATTTTTGTTGTCGCGCAGTCGAGCGCCGATGGCAACCGTATTTGCAGTCGGCGTATTGCTATGCGGAGGCGTAGCGAAGGCCCAGTCCGCGTCGAATGCAGACCTCGATAAAGTACTGGCTCAGATGGATGCTGCAGCGGCAAAGTTTCACTCGGCACAGGCAAAGTTTCAATGGGACCAGTTTGAGCGTGTAGTCAGCAGCACAGATACGCAGGCTGGGGTCATTTATTTTTTGCGTTCTGGCGCGACGACCCAGGTGGCTGCGGACATACTGACCTACGATGGCCAACCCGCGAAGAAAACCATTGTCTTTCGCGATGGGGTATTGAAGTTTTACCAGCCGCAGATCAATCAGATGACGGTCATCCGCGCGGGCGACAAACAGGACCAGTTTGAAAGCTATCTGGCGTTGGGCTTCGGCGGCAGCGGTAGCGAGCTGAAGAAGAGTTGGAACATTACCTATCAGGGCATGGAGGCGATTGATGGCGTGCAGACAGCAAAGCTGGATCTCGTCAGCAAGGTCGCCAGTGAGCGCAACACGATTTCACACTTGACGATCTGGGTCGATCCCACACGCGCCATCTCGCTAAAGCAAATTATGTTTGAACCTTCCGGCGACTCGCGCACCGCTTACTACCGGGACATTGCCTACAACAAGAAAATCTCTTCGTCGGTATTCAAAATCAAGACAAATTCGCAGACACAGGTGGTCCAGAAGTAGCGGTTTTGCCGCTTGTTTGTACCGTCAGCGCCGCTCCAGCAAGGATGAAGATCATCGGGTAACACTCGAGCGTGTAGCGCGGCTCTGGCGTTTCCAGCGTGAGCAGGAGCAGGCAGCGGACCACGACATAGGCAGCCAGGACAGGTGCAAAAGGGACGCGCTTTTTAAGTCCCCAGGCGGCGAGCAGAAGATAGAAGAGATTGAGCGCGCCGTAGCTCCAGGAAAAAATCGTCTCAGCTGGATGGTGTTGATATTCCCACCAGCGCAGCTCAATCCATAATTGTTCCGTCCGGGGGCGCAGCCACATGTCCGCCAGACGCATCACCGGCAATACTGCATAAAAGCGAAATGGATGGCGGCGGATGCGCTGCTTTGCCAGTGCGCCAAATTGCTCGCTCAATGCTGGTGTCATGACTTCAGTTCGGTTGTACGCGGCGATCAACTTCGCTGTCTCTGCTTGCTCCGCAGGCGTATCGACGGCGCGAGCGGGAAGAAGTTGCATATCCAACGGCGAGCCATTTACGTTCCAATAGAACTCAGCGGTTGAGGCGTAGTCGCCTGCCCAGGTCTTGACCCAGCGAATCCAGCCACGCGGAATGTATTCGCTGGGGTCGTTGGCATAGCGTGGCGCCAGAGGCTGAAAGACGTGCATCGCGCGAGCATTGCGAATAGTCCACGGCACGAACGGCACAAGAGTCAACAGGGTACACAGAAGGGCCATCCTGGCGCTGCGAACCGCAGAAACTTGTGGACGCGCATACCAGAACATAGCAGGGACCAACACCAGACCGAGTAGAGCGCCGTCAGGACGCAGCAAAGCTCCATAGCTGATGCTGCATACAAGGGCCCAGAACCAAATGTTGTATGCGGGCCTCTCAACATAACGTAGCAGCGAATACAGTCCGAGCGCGATGCAAAATATAGTTGGGGTTTCCGTCAGCGGGGAAGCGACATAGTTGGCGGTAAAAGGGCACAATGCAGCCAGATAGAGGGTGGCAACGCCAGCTCTGCGGGAGAGAGTGCGCGCAGCGAAGCCCGCGAGAAGCATGCAACTGCATAAATCGAGGACAGCTTGCAGCAACAACACAACCCCATAATGATCGATGCCAAAGAAAAAGAAACAGATGGCTAGGAAGAGTGGGTAACCAGGAAGACGAATCAGCGTGGGGTGAATTCCATTGGCGCGAGTGAACCCATAAATGCCATGCCAGAACCAATTGCGCGCAATTTCTCCATAAACCAGTGAGTCACCATCCACGACGGGGTAATAATGGATAAACCAGAGTCGTAGCAGCAGACCGGACACAAGGGCGATCAGAACGTGTTTAGTGGCATGACGCAATAAAGAAAGCATTGAATAAGAATCATACAAGCCTGCGCAGAGTTTTTGAGATAGTTTGACGCTGAGCAAGCATGTCTCTAGGATGCCTTTAACACAGCTTTCCAACGATTGCATGAATAAACCAATTTTTTACGATCCAGGACGCAAGAGATGGAAACGCCTGCGGCGAATCTTCGACATCGTCGCGGTATTTTCAACAGTCGTGATGATTGCTTTCGGCATCAACGTGCTGCGTCGTGAAAGGCTTCCGGAGCTGTTTCTGCCGATTCCAAAGCGCAACTATAGGCCTTTTCGCGACTCGTCCTATGCGCGCAAATCGAAGTCCAGCCAGCGCGCGTTGCGACTCAAGCGGCACCGGCGGCCTTCCGATATTCCGTTCAATTCCGGCGAGCGGCTGCGCGCGGCGTATTACGTAGATTATGACGCGGCCAGCTATACCTCCTTGAAGCAACACATACATGACATAGATCTGCTGTTCACGGACTGGCTCCACGTGATCACTCCAGACGGCAGGCTGACGGCTTTTACGTTCGACAACCATCCCTACGCAGTGGTTGACGCGAATGGAGTCCATAATATCGATCAAGAGGGCAAGGTGATGCGCGCGATCACAGACGCGCATGAAGACACTGAAGTTTTTCCTTTAGTGAACAACTTCGACCAGACAGTCAACGATTTTCGCTCGGACATTGTAGAAAAGTTTCTGCTCAATCGCGCGGCACAGGCCACGTTCGAGAAACAAATCCTTGCGCTGCTCGCGGCCAATCCTCGTTATCACGGTATATCGCTTGACTTTGAAGCGATTCCATCCGATGCGCAGCCGGCGTATCGCAAAATGGTGTCCGATCTGTATGCGCAGATGCACGCGAAAAACCTGCGCCTTTACATCAACGTGCCGGTCGATGATGACGATTGGGACTTCAAGTTCTATGCGGCGCATACAGACGGCATCATTTTAATGAATTACGACCAGCATGAACCGGGCAGCACCCCTGGCCCGGTCGCTGGGCAGGAGTGGTTCGTTCACAACCTTCAGCAGGCGTTGAAGATTGTTCCTCGTAACAAGCTGATTTGCAGTATCGGCGACTATGGCTATGACTGGACGCTGTCGCTCCCCATCCGCAGGCGCCACAAATTAGTGCCCGGAAAAGTGCTGAACACGGACGACCTTGCGGTGCAGGATGCGTGGCAGGAAGCTTCCGATTCGGAGGCCGCTCCGGTGCTGGACACAGACTCGCTGAATATGCATTTTGCCTATGACGACGAGGATGCGCACACCCGTCATGAGGTCTGGTATCTGGACGCGGTGACCGCGCTGAATGAAATGCGCGCGGCACGCGAGCTTGGCATCCAGACCTTTGCGCTGTGGAGACTCGGCAGCGAAGATCCGACACTGTGGAAGATTTGGGACAAGCCTCTTGAGCGGAATGTCGCATCGCTGCTTGCGACGATTCCGCCCGGCGCCAACGTGAACACCGAGGGCGATGGGGACATTCTAAAAGTAATCGGCAGGCCGCGGAATGGTCTGCGAACGGTGCAGATCGATCCAGATTCCAATCTGGCTGTCAGCCAGGAAATTCAAGTCTTTCCGCAGTCGTATACCGTACAGCAGTACGGCTATCACCCGAACGAATTGGCTCTGACCTTCGACGATGGGCCCGATCCGACGTGGACGCCCAAAATTTTGGATGTTCTGAAGCGCGAGCATGTATCGGCGACGTTTATGGTGATCGGCGAAGAGGCGCAGGAGAACATGGGCCTGCTGAAGCGCTATTATCGCGATGGCCATGAGATTGGCAATCACACCTTTACCCATCCTGACATCAGTCAGATCCCCACCCGCCAACTGAAGTTTGAAATGAACTTGACGGAGCGCCTGTTTGCTGCGGAGCTGGGTGTACAGCCGCTCTATTTTCGGCCACCCTATTCCATCGATCAGGAACCGGACACCAACGATCAGGCGGCCCCGATCGATGTTGTCGAGCAGATGGGCTATATCATCATCGGCGACAAGATCGACACGGATGACTGGAACGAGCATCCGCGTAAGACGCCGCAGGAGATCGTCAAGGCCGTTTTGGACCAGCTCGAGGCGATGAAGACCCAGCCGCAGTTCCGCGGCAGCATCATATTGCTGCATGACGGCGGCGGCGATCGGTCTGTTACCGTCGCGGCGCTGCCGCTGCTGATCGATACGCTGCGGACGAAGGGTTACCAAATCGTTCCCGTATCCGCGTTGATGGGCAAGACCCGCGATCAGGTCATGCCGCCGATTCCAGCGAAGCAGCGCTGGCAGGCTCGCATCGATGCGATTGCATTCCGGTTGATCGCATTCTTCAATCACACCGTCATCCTGATCTTCTTCGTTGGCGATGTGCTGATGACGGGACGATTGTTGATCGTCGGTCTATTTGCGGTGATCGACCGGCTGCGTAAACGCAGGCTCTATCCGGGCGCGGAAAATTATCATCCACAAGTCGCCATTCTGATTCCGGCATTTAACGAAGCGAAGGTCATCGCGCGCACTGTCCGTTCGGTGCTTGGCTCCAATTATCCTAAGCTGCGCGTGATTGTGATTGACGATGGTTCGACCGACAACACTCTGGAGGCGGCGCGCGCAGCGGCGCCGAGCGATCTTGCATCTGGCCGTCTGTTGATTTTGACCAAGCCGAATGGTGGGAAGGCGGAGGCACTCAACTTCGCGCTGCAACATGTAACGGAAGAAATCTATGTCGGTATCGATGCCGATACGGTCATCGCGCCCGATGCGGTTGCGAAACTGATTCCGCGCATGGCCGATCCACACGTGGGTGCTGTGGCCGGGAACGCGAAGGTGGGCAACCGCATCAATCTTTGGACTCGCTGGCAGGCGCTGGAATACGTCACCAGCCAGAATTTTGAACGGCGCGCGCTCGATCTGTTTAACGTGGTCACTGTGGTGCCTGGCGCGATCGGCGCCTGGCGCACGGCTGCTGTGAAGGCGGCCCAGGGGTACCACGTCAACACCGTCGCGGAAGATGCCGATTTGACCATGAACCTGCTCGAGCAGGGATTCAAGGTGGTGTATGAAGATCGCGCGCTCGCATTTACAGAAGCGCCGGACAATATGCGCGGTCTGATGCGGCAGCGATTTCGCTGGTCCTTTGGGATTCTGCAGGCGGTCGTCAAGCATCGCGGGGCCTTTCTACGCCATCGCGCCATGGGTCTTTTCGCGCTGCCAAACATGATTGTCTTCCAGATCGTCCTGCCGCTGTTTTCTCCGTTCATCGATCTGATGTTTATCGCTGGGGTGCTGCATTATGTCGTCGACCGCCATTTCCATCCAGAGGCTGCAAGTACGGCGAGCTTTGAAAAATTGATCGTCTATTTCCTGGCTTTTCTAATTGTGGATTTTCTTGCATCTTCGCTGGCATTTCTTTTGGAACCGCGTCATGCGGCGAACAAGGGGCATGGCTGGCTGCTCTTTCATATATGGATTCAGCGTTTCACCTATCGCCAGGTCTTCTCTCTAGTGCTGCTCAAGACCATCAAGCGCGCCATCGACGGACGCCCATTTGCATGGGAAAAGCAGGAACGCACGGCAAAGCTTTCAGCCAGCACAGAAAGGGCGACCGCCGGAAAGTAGATGGTTATTCGACTGCCTCTCGCACAAAAGCTTTTATAGTGGCGAGTGGCTTGTCTGTCGGCATGACCGGACGCACTGTGTAGGCGCCGACTTGCGCTGGCACAATAAATGTCTCGCCATAGTGGACGATGAAAGGAGGGAAGCTGCTGGTCGGGCTCTCCACGATGGCTGCGTCGCCTTCGACTAAATTCAGCACATTGACAGTACCAGCGGTATGGTGCGGCACGACCCCTGTAAACCAGTGGCGACGTGTCTCGATAAATTCCAGCGCGTGTAACCCAGTGCATTCCTCCCGCCATTCGGTGGCGCTGGAGACGGCGGTAATTCGGTTGATCAGGTGTTCCCGCACCCACGCGGTTGTGCGGTCCCACTGAATGTTCGCAAGGCCATGATCGAGATGGATTGGCCGCGGATGACCATCCAGGCCGAGTCGTCCCCAGTCCCAAAGCTTGAATGTAAAAATATATGGAGTGGCGCTGATCTCCAGCACCACTCCGTTGCGTCCTGAGCAGTGAATGGTTCCCGCAGGAATCAAAAAGTGATCATGCTTTTTTGCTGGCCATACATTCACATAATTTTCAGCGGGGAAGGGAGCGTCAGCATCCTGTTGAGCGCGTCGTAAGTCGCGTTCCATTTGCTGCGGATCGACACTTTCCTTCAGGCCAAGATAAACCACTCCATCGTCCGCGGCATCCAGCATGTAATAGCTTTCGTCCTGGGTATAATCCATGCCGAAATTCTTGCGTATATAGTCGCGCAATGGATGGACCTGCAGGGACAGGTTACCGCCTCCCATTGTGTCGAGATAATCGAAGCGGATTGGGAATTCTGCTCCAAACGCTCGATAAATATGTTCTCCCAGCAATTCCACAGGACAGAACAGGACAAGATCCAGCGCAGGAACTTCTACCCGATGGTCGCCGAAAGCAAGCAGCAGGCTGTTTTCTTCTGGAACACAATCGAAACACCAGGCATAGTTAGGCGGTCCTTCAGGCAGTTGAAATTTCTCTTTCATCCACTGGCCGCCCCATGGTCCGGGATCGAAGAAGGGTACAACTCGAAACGGCTGTTGCGATGCTGTCCGCAACCCAAGTCGGAGGTGGGTTCCGGAAATCATCTTCGGCTGATATGCAGTGTTGGTGTCGAGCAGGTAGTCAAGGCGCGGCAGCAGATGCGCCTTCAACCGGTCGGCCGCGCGCCAGTCGAAAAAGAAAGCTCTCTTGTAGAGGGCCGCGGGAGAAGCGTGCGCATTGTCCGCTCCGAGATTGCCAACCTGGTGAGCGCGATACCTCTTCTGGATTTCCCAGCGGGCAAGATCTGCGTAGATCAGGCAGTCCGCCTCCGGGGCAATCAGCGATGCTCCGGTACCGATGACGAGCACGCGGTCCTTCGATTTCGCAAATTGCGCATACTGGAGTTGGCTTTGTAAATGCGCCAGCCTGCTGGGACAGAAAAAATCCTTGAGTTCCCATGGATGCATCACAGCAAATACAGGATCGTTTCCCAGCGTGTGGCCGAATTTTTCTTCCAGCTCTGCTGCTGTCAGGAGTGCATCTTGGCTTCGTAGGATCAGATCCGGCTCGAGTGCTGGAACAAGATGCGATTCGATTTCTTCAGCGCTGCATCCAGGATAAAGTTCCAGCACGGTCACACCGGTGGAGAGCCTGAGAGTCTCACCGATGCTTTCCCATCCAGCCAGACAATCGTCGTTGTTCGCGGTGACGCGGACATGCGGGAAACGGTCATAGCTAGAGGATAAAATGGTCAAAAGATATCTTCCTGGAAACGATTTTTGTCTCAAATGCCGAAAATTGCGATCAATCGGGTCTCGCAGTCAGGCATTGCTTATATAAGGGTAAAACCTTGTAGAGTGATTGCGCAGTTCGGTTTGCAACTTTGCGCCTGCTGTATGGAGACGATTCACTGCGGCTGCTACATGCCGATGCCTCTCCAATCGCCGGCATTTTGCGTGTAGCACACTCACAGTCTAAACGTCGTGATGGAGAACATGCCAAAGAGATTGGCACGCCGCTAGCGCTGACACTGAGGATGGCGGGATGTAAGAGATATTTGGGATTTTTTATGCATTATCCCGGCCCCTAACGAGGAAGGCTTCGACAACGTCTTTTCCAAACCTGACATCTCACCCACAACGGAGCCTGTGTGCAATTTCTGAAATCACGTAAAAAAGTTGTTCCGGAGGCGTCTACTGAGGCTGCGGCTGAGGCAACGCAACGAGATCTGGATCGACCCACTGCCGACGAAATTTATGAGCAGGTCTCTCGCAATGCGCGACATGAACTGGATCGTCCCGCGATTGCACTGGCCATCTCCGGTCTGGCCGGCGGAATCACCATGGGTCTTACGGCCCTCAGCACGTCGATTGTCGTCGGCGAACTAGGGCCTGGTTCGATTGCTAGATTCATTGCAGATTTTTTTTATCCCATTGGGTTTATCGCTGTAATTTTAGGACGGGCGCAGCTTTTTACAGAAAATACCCTTTACCCGGTTGCCTTGATGCTGGCAGAACGGCGCCACGCCTGGACGACGATCCGACTCTGGTCCATAGTTTTGCCAAGCAACATTTTAGGAGCATTTCTATTTGCACTGCTTGCAACACGCACGGGCGCTCTCCGTCCGGAGTATGTCACGGCCATGTCGAAATTCGGATTGGAAGCTGTCAGTGTATCTGCCAGTCATGTCTTCTGGAGCGCGGTAGTTGGCGGCTGGATCATAGCGCTGGTGGCATGGCTGGTCAGCGGCAGCCACTCGATTACAGGCTCGGTTTTGCTGATTTGGCTGCTCACGTTTATCGTCGGGCTTGGCCGGTTTGCCCACTGTATAGCAACCAGCGGAGAAATTTTTGCGGGTGTTTTGCATCATCAGGTAAATGCGTCTCAATACTTTGCTTGGTTATTGCCAGCGGTGCTCGGGAACATCGTTGGAGGGGTTTTTATCGTCACGTTACTGGAGTACGGCCAGGTCAAGGGAGGGGAAGAGGAAGGACAGGGA
>JAJYGR010000016.1 GCA_021790655.1 Acidobacteriota bacterium
AAAATCTCAGGGCAGGCTATTTGCAGGCCACTGGAATCCGTGCAGAGATTTATTTGTCCCGCGCATCCAGCGGGGCTGGACCTCTATTGAGAAATTAGGGTGGATTCATAGTTACTGTAATCGAAAATAAGGCGTGTCATTCTGAGGTCGCCGCGGCGACCTCAGAATGACTCTTTTTAACATTCAGCTACGCTCACCATCAATCCACATCTAGAACAACAAGAGAAATTCTCAAGGTGGTGTTTTTTTATTTCTGCGCCTTCCAGAAATCGGCACCGCGATTCGAGTAATCGATGCGGACAGTGTTGATGGAGTAAGGGCCAACGGGAACGGTGACATGGTCGCCAGCGATGGACAGCGCACTGCCTTCTGGGTGTTCCATCAGGTTTGTTGAGACGGCAGCGGTTGCTCCTGACGGCAGCGTGATGGTTGCATTCGTTTTCTTTCCGGCCCATTCATAGAAGCGCAGAACCAGTCCATTGCCATCTTCAGTTTTCTTCATTGCGGTCAGCACGAGGTTTTTCGGTTGCACGGTCACAAAGGAGTGCGTCGGTGGCAACTCGCCGGTATGCGCTTCCGCCTGCATGGCGCGCAGCGTGTAGTTGAATGCGTAGCCGTGCAGCACCGTGTCTGCCTGTCGCCATGTGCCCGCGTGCGGGTAGAGTGAATACCGAAAGTGTTGATGGCCACGGTCGGCATTTGGGTCAGGCCATACTGGTGAGCGCAACAAGGAGAGCCGCAGTACATTCCCCTTTACATCGTAGCCATATTTTGAGTCGTTAATCAGACTGAAACCGTGCGCGCCATCGCCGAGGTCCGCCCAGCGCTGTGCTGGGACTTCGAACTTGGCGTCTTCGACTGGGTTGTTGCGCGTCGTCGGACGTTCGATGGTGCCGTAAGGAATTTCAAAGGTCGCCTTCGCGCTGCTGGCGGCCAGAGGGAATGCTGCCTTCAACAGTATGTGCGTTTCGTGCCAGTCCACGTCATTTACAACATCGACGCGGCGCATTCTGTCGTAGAGCGTAATGTCCTGCACAAACGTGGACTTGTCCCAGTGCCGAGTTACGCGGACTACGCTGCGCACCGGTCCATGCTCGACCAACTGGACGCTGTCCACCATCGTCAGGTCCGTGCCATGTTTGGCAAAGTTTGGATTGATGTTCCACGCGTCGTACTTTTTTGGTGTGTCCACGAAAGCCTGCAAAAGATTGCCGCACTGGCCCGCAACGATGCTTTCAAAGTGCGACTGTTTGTCATACAGACTGTTAATGCAGCCAGTTTTCGGATCGACCACAACGCGCAGCACGCTGTTTTCCATGGTGGTGCCGCTGGTCTTCAGGTCACTCTCTACCTTGCGCGTGCCAGTGACTGCATGGAGCACGGTGTAGCCCATGGAGGGAACGTTCTTTGGCTCCAGCAGCAAGTGAAAGCTATGCGTGTTGCTGTCATGCGAGAGGACCTGCATGGGCACTGGTTTGTTCTCTGCGTCGAGCACAGCGATGCCGTCCGGCTCGGCCTGCGGCATCTCTACGTTCACCTCGACGATGTCAGCGCGGTTCCAACTCAGCGTGTTCCATAGAACGATGGGAACGCCTACGTGATTGCTGGTGTCGATGTGGCTATCGATGTCGGTGAGCGCCTTGCGCGTCGCGTCGTTGGCCGTCCAACGGACGACATCGAACTGTTTCTGCGCATCTTTGTAAATCACGCCAATCCCAGAGCCAGCCGCGAGGTCGTGAAAGCCATTGAAGGACACCAGCTTCCATGCATCGGCCAATTGGGCTCCCGGATAATTCAATCCACCCAGCCATGCCAAAGATGAATATTTTTCTGAGTTCAATAACCACTCGCTGCTGTGGCGCAGGTTCCACTTGTGTTTGGCCTGCGTGGTGTACACGCCGCGATGAAACTCCAGATACATCTCGTCATTCCAGACTGGAACGCTGATCTTCCCTGCGGAAGCAGCGGGCAATTGCGTCTTGCCTGCGGCCAGTGTTTCGTAGTTCCATACCGGGGCATCGGCAGTGTCGACGCGCTGCGCCATCGTGTCGAAGAACGTCTTCGATACGCCAAATTCCAAATGTGGAAAGACTTTGTTGGGTTCCATCCAGCGCACGCCGCTGTCCAGCATGTCGCGCGTTGGGCCGCCGCCGTGGTCGCCGATACCGTACAGATGCATCATTTCCTTCTGCCCGGGATTCAGGTTGACCGCTGTGGCCAGGTCGCTGGCCATCCGCACCGGCTCAATCGAATTGACATAGTCGTGCGGGAAGTACGTGAGCACGCGGCTGCCATCCGGGGCCTGCCACCAGAACAGCTTCAACGGAAGCTGATTCGTGTCGTTCCATGCCATCTTCTGCGTGACGAAATAATCGATGCCGGACTTCTTATAAATTTGCGGCAACTGCCAGTTGTAACCGAAGGTGTCAGGGTTCCAGCCCACGCGCACATCGACGCCGAAATTTTTCTGGAAATAACGTTTGGCGACCAAAATTTGGCGCACCTGCGACTCGCCACTCGGCAGGTTCAGGTCCGGCTCGACCCACATGCCGCCAACGATTTCCCAGCGGCCTTCTTTGACACGCTGCTTGATTTGCTCAAAAATGCTGGGGTATTTCTGCTGCATCCACTCGTAATATTGCGCCGCTGACGCGCTGTACGTGTAGTCCGGATATTCGTTCATCAATTGCAGCGCGGTCGAGAATGTGCGCTTCACCACATCGACAGTCTCAGTCCACGGCCAGAGCCACGCCGCATCGATATGGGCATTGCCAGTCATGTGGACGCTGTACTGTTGCAGCGCGGGCCGCAGCGCTTCAAGTTCGGATTGCGCCTGTTGCAGTGAAGCATCAAAGGTGGCCTGGTTCGCAGAATCCAACGCGCCAAGATTGACGGAAGTGGCCGCGTTCTCCAAAATCTTTTCCTGCAAGGCGAGCGTCGATGGGTCCTTCGTGATGGCGGGCAAAAGGTTGGCCGCAGAGAGAAGTTCAGCGCGCAAATCTTCTGGATTCGGGCGATTGCTGCGGAAGACGACATGCAGGTCCGCGCTACGCAGGTCCTTGTTGTCCTGCGTGACCAACATCTTGACCGCTACCAGGACCTTGTCGCCGGGCTTTGCGTCATTGAATAGGATTTGTTTCTCCAGATCTTCTCCCAGCGCGACGCGTCTGCCGTTGTAGTACAAGATCATCGGGATCGGCCCATTGGCATTGGCCCGCATCTGGAACCAGATTTGGGCGCCGGTCAGGTCGTAGCCGTGGAGCGTCTTCGGTACCTCTACCCAACGGCGAAACCAGACAGCCTCATGCGGGGCCGTAAATGGAGTGTGAACGGTCTGCCAGCCAGATGTATCGAGATCGACCTGCTCGCCATGGGCCACATCGCCAAGATGATATTGCCAGGTGCTCGCCGGGATGGCGTCGAAGGTCCCAAGACGATCGATCACTGTTTTCGCATTGGCTGTAAACACGTACTGCTTTGGCAAAATGTTCTGTGCGGAGAGAGTAGATATATGCACCATTAAGGCAAATGCGCAACCCCACAGGATGGCAGTCACGAAGGTTTTACGAATGCGATTCAAGGCAGGCTCCATTCGGAATTTTTTGTCGCGATTTCCAACTTACACCAAAATAGACCCTGTCGGCGCGCTCATTCGGGAAGATTGTTCCCGAACGACCCAACAGGCTTTAAGATAAGTTTTCTGGGGTTTCGTCTTTGGAATGATTCGTTATACAAAGGAGAATCGGATTGCAGGACATGAAGACACTTCCGGTCGATTCAGGTTTGTTCCCGTTGGCGGCGCGAAAGTCGGAGCTAGCAGGGAAGCATGAACGCATTCGACAATTTCTCGATCGGCAGAACAAAGATGCTCTGTTGTTGATGCGCCATGAAAATATTGCATGGTCCACAGCGGGAATCGCCGAAATGCGGGTTGCCATTCCCAGTGAAACCGCTGTGGGCTGGCTGCTTTTTACGCGGACGGGTGGCCGTTATTATCTGACGACGGAAAATGAGGCCCCACGGTTGGCTGCGGAGGAGTTTTCGCATTTAGATTTTCAGCCCATCATCAGGCCGTGGTATGACGCTGACTGGCTGTCGGTTTTACGCAAGAGGATCGATGTCGGCGCGATTGTCAGCGATCATGCTGCCAGTGGTCTGCCGGTAGTTTCGCTGCAACCTCTGCGGCTGGTGTTGACCAGTGGAGAAATTGAACGCTACCGCTGGCTGGGCAAACACACGGCTGAGGCGACAGCGGAGCTGCTGATGCGGCTGCGTCCCGGCATGACGGAAGCCGATATGCAGGCACAGGTTGCCGAGGCGTTGTTTGCTCGCGGCATACTGCCCACAGTTTTTCTGATGGCGACGGACCAGCGAATCCTGAAATATCGTCACGCTGTACCGCGCAATGGTGTGCTGGATAAATTTGGAATGCTGAATCTTTGCGCGCGCCGTTGGGGGTTGGCCGTTTCCATTACTCGTTATGTGCATTTTGGGAAAATGCCGGAAGACCTTCGCAATAAATTTCGCGCCGCAGCTCAAGTTTATGCTCGCCTGCTCCAGGCCACGCGCTATGGCGCCGCTTCCGACGCTCTCTTTCACGTTGCGCGGGCCGCGTACGTCGAGGCGGGTTTTCCGGGGGAGGAGCAGATGCACCATCAAGGGGGCGCAACCGGCTATGTGGAGCGCGAATGGGTTGCCCGACCCGGAGGCAAGGACATCGTTGCCAACTCGCAGGCGTTCGCCTGGAACCCTAGCGTTCAGGGGGCCAAGATTGAGGACACGGTTTTGCTATTGGAGCACGCGACAAAATCCGGCCCGACGCCAGCAGACCCCATAGAAACGCTGACGATAACGCCGACTTTGCCAATTGAGGAGACAGCGTGGGCGGGTACCGTGTATCGCACTCCCGCTGTGCTGGAGATTTAAGTGCTGACGGCCAGAGAAGAGTTGTTGTGGGCGGTTTTTTCTTGATCGTGCCGCTTCTCAACCAGGCAATAGTCTGCCGTCAATAGGACCAGGCAGATCCAGAAGACATCGGCGCCCAGCAGATGAACAATCTGAATCCACGTGGGCGCAAGCAGAAGCACATCCAGCGTGCCTAGAAGGATTTGCACGGTCAGTGTAGAAACGACGGCAATGCCCAGAGCGCGCATCCGACGGGCAGCAGTGTTGCGAAAAGACTGTACGAGCAACCAGCCGATAAAAGCTGCCGCGACCATGGCGCTTGCTGGGTGAATCCATCGCAAACGCAGGAGCAGCGACGCGGTAGAAGAAAAGTCCTGATGAAAGGCCCCGGCCAGGGAAGTGGCGGGGAAGAGTGTGTCTCCCAGAGCTGCAAGCGAGCCCGTCACGCCAACGAGCAATGTGGCGACGATTCCCAGGGTAGGAAAGATCATCTTTCCGTGCCGCAGACTTGTTGTGGCGCGGCTGCGCGGTCTTGTAAGAAATTCCGCCGAAAGAGTAAGAGCGCCAAGCAGTAGGAGTGTATTGGCAAAGTGAAAGGAAAGATATACGCCACGCGCAGAGGACTGGTTATGCGCCACCAGACGCAGCAGAACCAGCAGCGCGCCCAGGAGTGCTTCATTCAGCGTCAGCACCATGGCTGTACCGCTTGCCCAGCGCGCCAGTTGCCCGCGGACAGTAGAGCGCCATGTCCAGATCAGCAATACAGCCACCAGTAGCAGCGATCCGCCGCTCATCAACCGATGCGTAAATTCCACGATGGTATGGAATTGTGGCGACTGTGGAAGCATCACCCCATTGCAGAGAGGCCAGTGGTCGCCGCAACCAGCGCCGGAGCCAGTGGCGCGCACCGCAGCGCCCCACAGGACGACGAGCACGTTGTACACCAGCACAAACCATGCAAAACGTTGCAGCGCGACAGAGATGACTGTCGCAGGGCCAGACATCGTGGATGCGTTGCGTTTGGCGCGCGCCTTAGCATCGGCAGGCACAGGATGGGCTGTATGGGTACTACGAGTCATCGCATCACTCCAACCCTGTATTGTAGGCTGAATCGCCACAGATTCTTTTCCGGGACTGCGCTGGAAGGGACACAGGGGAAAGAAGGTTTCTGGATAGGAAATACAGTTTGTCATCTCCAGAAGCTGGGAAATGGCACGGCACATTGTGAAGAGTTGCAGTTTCGTTTGAAGGATTCTGCCCCGGCTTAAAGAACCGAGCTGTTCATAGGCGAAAAGTCTATCTCCAGGTACTGATTTAATGGCCGGTCGGTGAGTAACTCCTTATCGGAGAGTTCCTGAACCAGGTAGCCCCGCTTTCCTAGAAGTTTGGCGACGTGTTCTCGATAATCTGGCGGAACAAAGAGGAATTTACGTGGGCCAGTTCCCCAGATTGCCAGTAGTTGCGCATCGTCCAGAAAGATATGGGGCGCATCGGGGTAATCCGATCCCCACTCCATGGAACTGGTGCGCCCATTGACCAGCAAGGCGCGTCTCTGCGTGTAGAAAATGATGGAAGAGCCATAGGACTGATCGCCATAAAGTAAAAGCACATTGTTTGGCGCGGAGATCGCGTTGATCGTATCGGCGATGGCCCGCGAGGAAAGCATGGGCTCAAAGCGAGTGTAGGCAATTTGCGCCGCAACCAGAAACATTGCGGCTGTCATGGCCGTGGTGAATGTGGCGCTCAAGTGCTGTTTGCGGGCGCGCATCCACCATGCCAGGCTTGGCCCCAGCAGAAGAGTGATTGCAGCGAGGACAGATGGTAGACGCAATGCGGCAAAGGATGGTCCAGTAAGATCGAAGAAGTGAGACATCGAAAGCGAATAGCCGCCGACATCGCGGTGCGCCAGCAAGGCTCCTATGTCCTCAACGTACGGCAAATGTCGCGAGGTCCAGAGTCCATAGCCAAGCGCCACGGCAGCACCCAGGCCGACAAGCGCGAAGAGTGCGTGCGAGACTTCCAGCCAACGCATGTCCACGGACTGCTCTGCTACCGATTCAGTAGCAACGTCCGTCTCCAGTTTGGCAAGCGCCATGGCAGTCAGGATCAGCAGCGGTAAGTAGGCGGGGTAGGTGTAATACTCCTGATTCGTCGAGAGCGAAAAAAAGAACAGAATAAATCCGCCGTAAAGAGCGAGCAGAAGTGTGGTCTTCCCGGAAAAATTCAAGCGCCTACATCGTTTCCAGGACAGCTTGCTGCTGGAAGCGCGATGTTTACGCCACGCGGAATACAGAGTTGCCGGCCAATAGAGGCTCCACGGAAATAGCCAGACCAGATGAAGGCCCCAAAATAGATAGCCGGGCAGCTTGTTGTAGTCATGCGGGTAACGCCTGCCGAGAAAACGCAGAACGTGTTCGTTGATGAAGTAGAAGTAAAAGAAGCCGTGAACATTTCCAGCGGTGGGAACATTGCCGATCGGATGGCCCTGGTCCGGGTTATGCAGTCCGGCCAGCAGATGCCACGGTGCGGCAATCGTCAGAAATAGCAGGGTCCCTGTCAGCAGATGAAACTCTCTCCAGCGCCGCCATTCGCCTGTGAGCAGCAGATAAGGAATTACTCCACCAAGAAAAAACACAGGCGCTATCAGGCCTTTGGTGAGCATGGCCAGGGCCAGCAGCGCATAGGTCGCATAGATGCGCTCCGGTTGACGGTCTTCCAGACCGGTCAGAAAAAGATAAAGCCCCAGCGCGATCAGAAGCGTCAGGATGGATTCTGGAATGAAATATCGTGTGAATAAAAAAACGCCGATGGAAGTCAGAAAGGCAAGCGCGGCATAAAACGCGGCCCTCTCGGTGTAGGCCCGACGGCCCCACAACAGCGCGAGGATGGCGCATCCCAGCACTGCGAGCGCCTCCGGCAGGTGCGTGGCGAAGGCATTGAAGCCAAAAATCTGGTAATCGATGGCGACCAGCCAGTAGGGAAGCGGCGGCTTTTCCAGATAGCGAATGCCGTCGACTTTCAGCGTGATCCAGTGGCCGGAGAGCGCCATATGCTGCGCGGCCTGCGCGTGTGTGGCGTCGGCGTCATCGATCAGCGAAGGCGAGAAAAGGGCCGCAAAGTAGACAGCAAGAAAGATGGTAAGAACCAGTATCCATTCTGCGCGTCGCGAAAAAGGGAGATTGCCGGACGCGTTATGCGCATTCCGATTCGAAAATTCGTGACTGACGGAAGTATTCAAAGGTCTCATGCCGATTCATTGCAAACAAAATTAGGATAGCAGTCTATTCTTCGTCCACTTTATTGCTCCAATCGTGTAATTTTGCAAGCGTGGGCATTGTTCGAGTTCAACAGATGACGACATACGCTGCGGTCGATATCGGATCGAATTCCGTCCGGCTGAAGATTGCCGCCGTGCGCAATCACCGATTGAAGACACTGCATGAGGACCGCGAGGTCACGCGTCTGGGTGAGAGTGTCTTTGAAAGCGGGGTGGTTTCGCCGGAGTCGATGGCGAGTACGATTCGTGCTTTGCGACGTTTTCGCCGCGCGGTACAGGCACACTCCGTCGACCGTTTGCGCGTTGTGGCGACCAGCGCGCTGCGCGATGCGCGCAATCAACAGGCATTTCTTGCCTGGGTGCATTCGGCGACGGGCTGGAAGGCCGAGATCATCTCTGGCCTGGAAGAGGGCCGGCTGATCCATCTGGGAGTTGTATCGAACGAGCCAGCGGCGCGCGGACGGTGCCTCCTGATCGACCTTGGCGGAGGTAGTTGTGAGATTACCTTTTCCGAACACTCGGCGATTCGTGAAATAGTTAGCCTGCCGCTGGGCGCGGTGCGGCTGACGCGGGAATTTCTAAGGCGCGATCCGGCAACTCCCGAAGAAGTTACCCGCATGCAGGACTGGATTCGCCGCGAACTGCGGAAGGCTGAACAGCGGATCGGCGGGGAGCGGATTGCGGCTGTGTTTGCCACCTCTGGAACAGCGGCCGCACTGGCTGCCGCAGGCCTGGCTGGCGGAAAGATCGGCGCGAAATCGCGAAGCAAGACCGGAGCAAAGACCAGCAAGGCGGTTCCCGAGAACAAGGCCCGCGCATGGGAACGGACGCCGACTGTCGCGGTCCGCAAGCTTGCAGATAAATTGAAGCGAATGTCTCTCGTCCAGAGGAATGCGGTTCCCGGCATTGGCCCTAAACGCTCCGAGATTATTGTGGCGGGGGCGCATGTGTACGCAGAGATATTAGAGCGATTTCATCTGTCTGGATTTCGCTATTCTCCCATGGGGCTGCGCGATGGAATCCTGGCGCTTATGCTTGCCGAAGGCGACGCAAACACCTCTGCCCACCAGCACTTTGAGCAGGACCGCTGGGAGAGCGTGCTCCAGTTATGCCGTCATTATGGAGTGCAGCCAAAACAGCAGGAACCGGTTGTTGGCCATGCCAGCCAGTTCTTCGACGACCTGAAAAAAGTGCATCAATTGCCGTCAGAGTACAAGCTGTGGCTGGAAGCGGCAGCGATGATGCATTCCGTCGGCAAATTCATGAACTATCAGGGTCATCACCGGCATACACAGTACATCATCGCCAATTCAGAGTTGTACGGATTTACCCCGGAGCAGCGACTGATTGTCTCAGCGATAGC
>JAJYGR010000037.1 GCA_021790655.1 Acidobacteriota bacterium
GATGCCAAAATTGCGCGCCCGCAGATACATCGGCAGCCGCGAAATGTCCTGGTCGCCGACCAAGACGCGGCCTGAATCAGGCTGCACCAGGCCGACGATCATATAAAAGCACGTCGTCTTTCCCGCGCCATTGGGTCCGAGCAGGCCGACGACCTCTCCTTTATGGATTTCCAGACTGACACCGCGCACGACCTGTCTTCCGCGGTAATTCTTGGCGAATTGATCGGTCCTGAGCAGTTGCATCTATTTTTTTTGGATCCTTGTCCTGGTGATCGTTGTATGCGCCGACGTGCCCCCTACTATTATCGCTTGCTGCTGCGAGGAAAATGTCAAAATCTGCCCGGTGACTGTTCCACGATCCACATCCGTTACCTTAGGCTGTTTACTGTCATCGCCTGTCAGCACAAAGCGCCCATCGCTGGCCGTGTAGACCAGTCGAGCACCGGTCGCGCTTCGCCCCGGCTGCACCAGACGAACATTTCCGCTGGCCACAATCCTTTCAACGGAAGACTGCGTCACAGAGTTGCGGCCTGAAGGCAGGTTTTCCGCTTTTTTCTTTTGCTCGGAAAGCGCTCGATTCGCGCCGGATGGCACCGCGGGCGCAAGAAAGATGTCCGCATGGTCTGCAAAGAGTTGTCCGCTTGAGCTGATGACCTCCACGTGATGGAGGAAGCTCGCCTTGCGTTCAGCATCGGAGTACAGCAGCCGCTCACTGACAACGCGGAAGATAGAAGGCAGGCCGGAAGAAGCATTTTCCTTCGGTCTACCCTGCGCGGCTGGCGCGGCGAGGGATGGCGCGGATTGTGTTCCAGGCGACCCCAGGAAGGTGCTATGCACGCACTGCGAGCACGGTTGGACACTGTAGGCCAACAGCGTCTGCGTCTTTTGGGACACTTCAATCACGGGAGCCTCAACCGTGTTGCCTCCCTGCCACAGCCTGGCTTGGCCGCGAAAAATGGCCTGCTGTGTGTCTTGCAGTAAAACAGCTTGCGTGGCAATTACATGCACCGGCTGGTTGCCGCCGCCCAGCAGCCCGCTTCGTGGGACAGAGTTGGCGGCATTCTGGGCGGACTGGGTTGAACGGAGCGTTGCCCGCACCGCTCCGGTGGCAATCATTTTTCCAGTGGAGTGCTCCACCTCCATGCGGGATGCTGCCATTTCCAGTTGGGCATCGCGAAATACCGGCTGCCCGGTCAGAGTCAATGTATCGTTGGTCGCTGCGTAATCCGCTCTCGACGCCGTAGCTATGGAGGTCTGCGGAGAAGCGCCGCTGCCACTTTTCCCGCTCGCCGTCTGCTGCAACACCACATGGCCGGTCTGAATTGCGGTGCGGACCGACTGCGTGGTCAAGGGATTGTTTGTCGAATTGTGCTCGGAATTATTCGCCGCCACCGTTGCCCTGGCAACTGCAGCTGGCGCGTTTGGACTTGCCTGCTGCGTCGTCACAAAGTCGACCGTCAATGTGTCTCCGGAACTGGTATCGATGTCGCCGTTCGCAGCCACCGTACGCAGGAACGTCTGCCCAGCCCCGTCGATGTGTTCAATCTCATTTCCTGGCAGAAATCTTGCGTTGAGCGTCTGCGCAGCCAGCCTGGTCTCCTGGGGGGGATGCCCGGCACTGACAGACTGCGAACGGAACACCGCATTGCCGGTTGCGTTGGCAATCTGCAACTGCTGCCGCCCAGTCTTGCTCGAAGATAGGTGCAGCACCAAATGATTGGACGTCAGTGTTCGCTGTAGGTGATTCTTCCCCGCATTTGCCTGTTGTTGAAACTCGACATCGCGGTCAAAGATTGCTTGTTGCGCGTGGCCCTGGCTGTCAAAAAAGACCACCGCGTCGCGCGCGCTGCCAAGTGTCTGTTGCGCTGGCTGGCTCTCGGTAAACAGCACGCCGCCGAAAAAATGCATCTGCCGCAGCTGGCTGTTTTCGTTCAATATCGCCTGCAGCATGGAAGCCTTTACCGTTGTGCCATCGGTAGAGGAAAGCTCGACTTTATTCTGCGCATCCAGACGCTTCGCCGAGCCGTCCTGTCGCAGAAAAATGGTGGCCGTTCCGGCGGAACCCTGTTCACTTCCCTGCGGCGTCTCCGAGCGATATCTCGGCTGTTGCAGAAGCACCTGGCTTTCGTTCCGGTCATACACGGCCTGCGACGCATGTACGACTGCCGGCCGATTCTGCATCTTCGTCGTCAGGACGACCTGCGATTGCAGAAGTAAATGCCCCTGCTTCGAGTCATACTCCGCTCCGACCGCCTGTCCGCTGGAGTCTGCGATTTGAAAGTCTACTTCTCCGCTGCATGTCGCCATACCCGTCTTCTGGTTGAAGACCAGCCCATGCGTTGTCACGTAAATTATCTGGCCGCTCTTCTTCTTCGCGACCCCATCCTTCGCGCCAGCAACAGGCGGATGCAGCATCATGTGCGCTTCTCCCTGCGCAATGACAATCTGACTGTTGCGGTCGTACTGAAAGTCCTTGCCGGAGATGGTGTCGGCCTTGCCATCCTGCCGGTTGAACAGATCGATCTCGACATCATGCAGCAGCACGCGTCCGCCGGACTTGAAGGCAACGGCACGCGCGGCATGCAAAGTAAATACCGTGCGCCCCTGCTCTGTTTTGGAGAGGACAAAGCCTCGTGTCGATTGTTGGATCTGAAAACCGAGGCGGGACGGCAGGTCCTGCGCAACATGGCGCTGACGCCAGCGGCCATAGACAAAAAAGCCCACGATTGCCAGCAACAAAACTACTGCCAAGGCCATCACCGCCAGGCGCAGCCTCTCAATCGTCCAGGGCATGTCTTCATCTTCTCATTTCGCGTGAATGTTGACGAAAACACTACAATGGGAACATGGCCGACCCTTTGTATTACAGCCTGTGGTTCCCCAATTTTCGCTTCACATCGCTGCCGGAAAAGCTAGCCCTGGTCATGCATCAGTTGCCGCAGGCAGTGGTGACAGCCGCGTCCGTCTATCCACTGGACTGGCAGCAACCAGCCAGCTTTCACCGCGTCTCCAACTTCGATCCTGAGGAGATCACCACACTGGAGATGGCCGTCGAAGAGGCCACCGAACTGCTCCACGAAGATTGCGCCTATGAGTTTGAATTGCGGTGGAAACTCTGGTATCCGGAGAGCGATGGCATTCTCGACCCGATCTGGAAAGAAGAAATGCGCCCGGTGCGCATCGTCGGCCTGGGCCCAAAGTTCGACGAAGGCATCTACGAGCAGGATGGCCACATCCGCGTCGATCTGGGATCGGACGCGCCATTTTTGTGCGAGGACATTTCGCTCGACGAGGAAGGCCAATTGCACGTCCAGCAGAATGTCGAGCAACTCGTCGCGTTTACCACGGCGGTAGAGAAAAATTGCGGCGTGGAGACGCGGCTGTTGTGGTCAGAGAGCGACGACACACTGGCGCAAAAGCTAATTGCGAGATTGCAGAAGTTGAATTAGGCAGTCTCCTGAATCGAAGCAAGCTCAGAAAAGTCCGCAGCCCAGCGAACGACGGATACGGTGCGAGACAAAAGCGCAAGACGATTGCCGCGCAATTGCGGATCGTCCACCATGACCATCACGGAATCAAAAAATGCATTGAGAGGTTGCTGCAAACCAGCTATCGCCGCAATCACTTCTTTGTACTTTCCTTCCCGGTAATTTTTCTGGATGCTCGCATCCACCTCTGTCACCAGACGCGCAAGTTCCTCTTCGGAAGGGTCTTGCAGCAGCGCGGTATTCTCCGCGTTCAGGAACTGAATGCCCTTTTCTTTGGCTTGACGCTGGATATTTGCCGCCCGCTTCAGCAATTCCGCAACAGCAAGCACTTCTGGACTGCCAACCTGACCGTTCAACTCCTCAGCAAATCCAACAATTCTTCCATACCCAACGAGTTGACCGTTTACCTCTTGGAAACCTCCCGTGGTACGAGCATGGCGAATGGCGCTTGCCACCTGTGGATGAATACTTCGTGACTCTTGAAGATAAAACTCAAAGCGGTCAAGCATGAAGCTATAAATCGCATTGCGCAATTGCGAGTCCTGCATCGCAGAGGTTTCCTGCATTGCCGCCCAGCAAACACTTTCTAAATGCAACTTGTCTCTAAGATAGGTATCTTCCGCTAGAATGCGAACAACTCCATTGCCAGCCCTACGCAGCGCAAACGGGTCTTTCGAGCCTGTAGGTTGAAAACCTTTGGCAAACATATCGACAATCGTGCTGATTTTGTCTGCAAGAGCAACGATAGAACCCGCTGGAGTACGCGGAATACTGTCTTCCTGCGACGTCGGTTTATAGTGATCGGCAATCGCCCTTGCTACGCCGTCTGGCAGGCGCTGTGCCTTTGCATACAGTCCACCGACCACGCCCTGCAATTCGGTAAATTCTTTGACCATCTCAGTGGTCAAGTCAGTTTTTGCAAGCAGTGCCGCCTGGTCCACTCCACTGCAAAAAGTTTTGAATTTCACGGAGTCCGCATCGAAAATTGGAGGATCGAATCGATCGATGATTTGGCGCGCTACTTCCCTGTTCCGTTGCGTCTTGTCCCAGTAACTTCCCAAATCTTTGTGAAACGTGACGTTCTTCAGCATTTCCACGCGATCTACGAGCGGAATCTTCTGGTCAACGTCCCAGAAGAAGCGGGCGTCGTTGAATCTTGCGCGGAGCACGCGCTCATTGCCGTGGCGGATCACGGCGGCTCCCGCTTCGTCTACTTCAATATTCAGCACGGCGAGGAAATTTGGCAGCAGTCGCCGCGGCGACCTGTTCTCGTCTTCCAGAGCAAAGTATTTCTGGTGGTCGCGCATCACCGTCACCAGAATTTCCTCCGGCAACGTCAGATGCTCTTTCTCAAAGTCGCCGAGCAGCACCGTCGGCCACTCGGTCAAATGCGTCACGATTTCGACCAGTTCTTCATCTTCTCGCCAGCGCGCGCCGGGAATCTGTCTCGTGGCCGCATCGAGCGCCTTGCGGATGCTATGGCGACGCACTTCTGGGTCTACCTGCACATACGCGGCTGCAAGCTTTTCCTCATACTCGCGCGGCGCGCGGACCACTACAGGCTTATCGCCATGCAGCACGCGATGGCCATGACTCACGCCGTCGGCCCGAACACCCGCAAATTCCAGCGGCAATATTTCTTCGTCAAGTAGCGCGAGCAGCCAGCGTACCGGGCGCACAAAGCGTTCCGGCTTTCCGGCGCGCCAGTACATGCTCTTCGGCCAATAGATGCCAGCGATCTCCGCAGGCAACAGGCCCGTCAGCACTTCGGCGGCGCTGCGGCCCGCGCGACGCACCGTCGCTGTTACATATTCACCCTTGGCATTTTGAATGGTCTGTAGCGCGGAAACTTCCACGCCAGATTTTTTTGCAAACGCAATCGCTGCCGGAGTGGGTACGCCATCTTTGTACGCAACCTTCAACGAAGGGCCGACAATCTCCTCTTCCATGTCCGCCTGCTGGGGCGACAGGCCGTCCACGCGGACCGCCAGTCGACGTGGCGTGGAGAAACTCATCACCTGCAACGTGTCGGTGGTCAGGCGCTCGCGAACCAGCAGCTTGTGTACCCGCTCTGCCAGTTCAATCTGCGCGGCGGCAACCATCCCCGCCGGGATTTCTTCCAGTCCAATCTCAAGCAAAAATGCAGGCATTCGTATCGCTTCCTAAACTTATCTTCTAAATTTTTATGCGCTGACAGGCTGCGTCTGTTGCGCCGCATAGGCCTTCGCCACTCCAACGGCCAGTGTCCGAATCCGCGCAATCACGCCCACGCGCTCGGTGACGGAGATCGCTCCGCGCGCGTCGAGCAGGTTGAAGAGGTGCGAACATTTCAGGCACAGGTCAAACGCGGCCAGCAACGGCAAACGGCTGCGCGACTCTGTATCGCTGTCTTCGGCGTCGCCGAGACGACCGCGTGCTTCCGCGAGTAGCGACTGGCACTCTTCTTCATATAGTTTGAAGTGCTGCCAGAGTTTTTCCACGTCGGCCTTCTCAAAGTTGTAGACAGAAAATTGCAGCTCGTCCGCGAGCCTCACTTCACCGTAGGTCACTTCCCTGCCCGTGTCCGGTTCGCGCGCCCACACGATGTCATAGATGGAATCGACGTCCTGCAAAAATGCGGCGATGCGTTCCAGACCATACGTGATTTCGCCAGCGATGGGATCGAGATCGATGCCGCCACACTGCTGGAAATAAGTGAACTGCGTAATCTCCAGGCCGTCGAGCATCACCTGCCAGCCGATGCCCCACGCGCCCAGCGTCGGCGACTCCCAATTGTCCTCTTCAAACTTCACATCGTGCTGGCGGAGGTCGATGCCGATGGCTTCGAGCGATTTGAGATACAGCGCCTGAATATCATCCGGCGGTGGTTTGAGAACCACCTGCATCTGCGTGTGTTTAAAAAGTCGATTCGGATTTTTCCCGTAGCGGCCATCCGCAGGTCGTCGCGACGGCTGCGCATACGCAACACGAAAAGGTTTCGGCCCCAGCACGCGCAGAAATGTTTCGGGGGACATGGTGCCCGCGCCCACCTCGACGTCATACGCCTGTTGCAGAATGCAGCCACGGCTGGCCCAGAACTGCTGCAACTGAAAGAGCAGTTCTTGAAACGTCAGCGGCGTTTTCGTAAGAACGGAGATAGGTGCTGCCACAGGGTCCGGCTCCATGTAAAAAATGCGAATGTGTTGATGCTGATTGTATCGAATGCTGAGGGATTCGCTTAACCGCCAAGTCGAGCGAAGGCAGCGGCGGAGTTTAACCGCCGCTCGATATGCCGCTCCAAGGTGCGGACCAGGAAGCGGCGCAGGTCCTGCGCGCGCTGCCGCGTCCAGGCTTCCTCTGCCAGCGCATGTATCGGTTCCCGCAACATGCGTTGCGCCAGGGCGAGCGAGTCCAGGCTCAACACGCTGCTGTTGGGCTTTTTATGGCGAACGCAGCTCAGTCCGTCCGTCAACACATGGAAATACGCCACATCGTCCGCAAAGCGCACACCACAGTCGGTGCAGCGATCTGTCTCCGGTAGCCAGCCAATCAGCCGGGTCGTCCACAGAGAAAAATACGTCAGTGGCATCCAGCAGGTGTCCACGCGGGTCTGCTCCAGCGCGGCCAGCGTCAGGCGGAACACGGTGTCCTGCGGGTCATGATCGGGCAGAACGTTCTCCAGCACCTCGGCATAGAACGCGAGCGTGGCGGCGCGAAGATAATCCACAGACTGCAAAAGAGGCGAGGCAAGGACTTCAAACTGGTCCATTTGGACCAGTTCCTCGCGAGGCTTTTCGAAGTACGCCGCCCGCACGTAGGTCATCGGCTCCAACGAGCCACCAAAGCGTTTCCTTGATCGGAGCGCCGCCTTCGCCACACCGCGCACCTTGCCTGTATCGCGTGTAAACAGCGAAACCAGCAGGTCCGCTTCCCGCACCGGCCAGGTACGCAACACGATCGCCTCCGACTGGTGGGGAATCATACTGGGGACATTGTAAGCGGCGCTGGCTGCGGTGAGTCGCTGAACCTATAGCGAGCATGGCATCTACCAATAAAAATGCGCAGCTTTGTGCTGCGCATTTTTTATTGCAAATTGCGCTCAATCAGCGACCGAAGTACTGCGAATTCGTCTGTTCGTAATGCTTCCATTTTTCCGGAAGATCGTCGGCAGCGAAAATTGCCGAAACCGGGCAGACCGGCACGCACGCGCCACAGTCGATGCATTCGACCGGATCGATGAAAAGCTGCTCAGATTCCCCAAATTTCGCTTCATCCTTTTTGGGATGAATACAATCCACCGGGCACGCATCGACGCAGGCAGTATCCTTAGTGCCGATGCAGGGTTCTGCGATTACATAAGCCATAAGATGTTCCAATTCTCCTAGCAGGGACTGGGTAGACATTTAGATTGTAACAATTGTAACAAAGGTCGCGGGTCTTAAGTTTGGACAAGACAGGGAACATTATCGGACTTGCGTCGATATCTTGTCGTCTTTGCGCATCGCTGCAAATTCTCGCGGGGTGGGAATCGGCTCCAGATCGCGCCCGGCGAACATATCTTCAAACAGATGAATCAGTGGCGCATGAATTATTCCATTGCTGGCAAGCACTTCCGCACTCTCCAGATGGAAAAGGCTGCCGTCGATATAGGTGACCATTCCGCCAGCTTCCCGCACCAGCAAAACGCCCGCCGCCGTGTCCCATGGATTTAACTTGAACTCCCAATAGCCATCGAGCCGACCGCAGGCTGTGTATGCCAGGTCGAGCGCAGCAGAACCGGCCCGGCGCACGCCATGAGACCGCAGCGTGACTTCATGATAAAAATGCACGTTTGGGTTGCCGTGCCGCTTGCGACTTGGAAAACCTGTCGCAATCAGAGACTCGGCCAAGGTCGCAGTGAAAGAAACATGGATGCGCCTGCCGTTCAGATACGCTCCGCGACCTTTTTCCGCAAGGAACATCTCATCGCGCAAAGGGTCATAAATGACGGCGGCTACCAACTCGCCGTCTGCATCCGTCGGCGTACCGGGGCGGCGATGTTCCAGACCCATCGATACGCAAAACGCGGGAAAGCCATGCGCGAAATTCGTGGTGCCATCGAGAGGATCAATGTACCAGCGATACTCGCATTCCATGTGCTTGCGCGTTCCCTCTTCGCCCAGGACCCCATAGTCAGGCCAGCGCGCATGCAAGCGCTCGACCAGCAGCTTCTCGCTTTCACGATCGGCAACGGTGACCAGATCGACCTCGCCTTTATATTCCGTAACGACGCCGCTCTGATAATGCTGGCGCAGTAAGGCTCCGGCCTCGCGCGCCATGGCTGCGGCAGGGCCAGCATGGACCAAACTGCCGGTTTCAAGGCTGTCGTCAGTGGCACTCATTCCGGCGCCTCCTCGCCAATGTTTTTGCGAGAACTGGAACGGTGCGCTTTTTCTGTAATGGTAAGAATCTGCCGCTTGTAGATAAACAGATTGGGCTTGTCCTCGCGCGTCAGACGGATCATGCGGTCATCAAAATATTCGATCCATCCCTGCACGGATTCGCCATCGCGCAACTGGACCACCACAGGTGTCTGGCGCTCACTCAACATGCGCAGATACATGGCTTCCTGCCCCGTTTCAGATTGCGGGTGATGAGACTTTTGTTTGCGCCGACTGCTGCCAGGGGGGTTCACTAGTGCAGTATATCGCCTCACCGCTCTGGATTTGTGTAGTAGCCGGTGCGGTAATACAAACGACACTCTGCATTCAAGGTGGGATTTTTCATCTGGACGTGAATTCGCCGGAAACCATTATTGGATAACTCCGTTCCCCTCTCCGGCAATGCTGGATAGTATCCCAGGAGATATTCGCTGCGCAGTGACTGCGAAAGCTCCGCCAGTGCCGTTGGCAGCTCGCCGGAGGCGCGAACATAAAAATATTGTCCGCCGGTATCGCGGGAAAGCTGGATTAGCGCGTGTTCTCCACCCAGGTCGCGACCTGCGCTGGCGGCAATCGGCACTAGAATGACACTCTCAATACTTGCGCGCGCGCGTAAAGCTGCCTCTCGCGCCTGCCG
>JAJYGR010000035.1 GCA_021790655.1 Acidobacteriota bacterium
GCGCAAGCGCATCGAGAAGTTGAAGTACATGCATCGGAATCCGGTGAAGCGCGGACTGGTCGAGAGGCCGGAAGACTGGCAGTGGTCCAGCTTCCGGCATTATCTGATGGGAGAATCTGGGACGGTTGAGATTGAATCCTGGTGGACGGCGACCCGTCGGGAAAAGCAGAAAGACCCAGGTTAGCTTCGCGAACCTGGGGCACCCGCATTCCTCTGACACGGTAAAGCGTGGGCGGCAGCGATGAACCGGGGTGCCCTAGATGCGCCGCGTTGTTTGCGGCTCATCTGGGAAGAAAATATACAGTGTGGTTGGGGAGTGATACCCTCCCATATCTCCCCGCAAAAAACGTGGGTAGATATGGAGCACCCGGTATTTGCTCGCTAATCGAGTGAGTATGCGGATTTATTGGCGAGTATTAGTTCAGGGACGCTATCATTTGAAACGAGGTGGACAGATGGCTGAAGGTGAGAACCGCAAGAGTTTTCCAATGCTGCCAATATCTCATTGGTGGACACTCCGTAAGAAGTTTCGACAAAGCATCCCCGGTATTGTTACGGATAGCTATTTGGCAACTGTTTTGAATATGGAAGCTAATTCTGCCCGTGCCAATGTATTTCCCTTTTTGAAGGTTCTCGGAATCACTGATCAAGAGGGAAAACCAACGCAGAGGGCGAAGCTTTGGAGGGATGATCAACATTATGGTGAGGTCTGCAAAGCAATGTTGCAGGATGTCTATCCCGCAGAACTACTCGAAGCGGTACCGGATCCGGTCAGTGAAAAGGAGAAAGCCAAAAGCTGGTTCGCTCGGAAAACCAGCGTAGGTGAAGCAGGAGCTAATCGCATGGTTGCGTTATACAGCGTGCTCGTCGAGGCAGATGCATCGAAGCAGCCTGACCAAGAGAAGAAGCGAACTCCAAAGAAAGCTTCAACGCAGACGGCAGTTTCAGCCCAAAAAATAGGTGGACAAAAACCTACTTCAGCAACTCCGATATCCCAATCGGATTACACAAGCGGGGAGGCTGACAGCGACAAGAGGAGAAGAAATCCCCCTGAGCAAGGTCCAGAAGTTAATATCAATCTCCAAATTCATATCTCGGCAGACGCGTCGTCCGATCAGATCGATCAAATCTTCGCGAGCATGTCTAAACACATCTATAAGCGGGACTGACCCGATGCCCCTGCTCAGAGGACATAAGAAGATCATCAAGCTTGTCAAGGAACTGGCGGCCGATGCTCCCCGCAACTTCCTTCCACCCTCTGAGGGGACACGGCCAACGAGCGAGCATCTCCTGCCGTTCTCGCATGTGCGCGGAACTCGCGGATACCTTGAACGGGTCGTAAATCAGATCAATGGCTGTTATGAAAAAGGGTGGTTTGATGGATGCGCTGTAATGATGCGCCGTCTGATTGAAACACTGATAATAGAGTGCTTTGAAAAGGCTGGTATTGCCGACAAAATAAAGGATGCAAAAACCGGGGAATTCCTTTATCTCAGAGATATCATAGACAAGCTACTGCAAGAGAAAAGCTGGAACTTGGGTAGGACTACCAAACAGGCATTACCGAAGTTTAAGAACGTAGGCGATCAATCGGCGCATAGCAGGCGCTACAACGCAAATCGAGAAGACATCGACAAGCTTGCAAATGACTTTCGGGTAGTTTGTCAGGAATTGATATACCTTGCTCAACTCAAATGAGACGCCCTTGTTAGGATGGCAGAGATAGCCGCACGATTTGCCAGATGCCCTGGACGATAACCGCGAGCCACTTTTCTTTCCTCACCTTCCGGCGCTACCATAGGTGCAGGCGGTATCAGGCAGCCGGATCGTTATGCTCTTCGTACCCAAAGTCATCTTCCTCAAACGCTGGCACCGTGGCAAGCCGGATCGCGGCTAGGGACCGCTGTATTCCTCTCCTCTGACATCTTTGGTCGTAGAATCGTTTGCGAGATGCGCTCCTTTGCGGATCAAGGCTAAGAGCGCATGCCGCCAGCGAAAGTTTCCATCCCACCCTTCGCAAAAGGCGCGAAGGATGGGGCACCCGACATGGAGAAATTTATGAATAGTTTTGGCAGCCGGTCGGAATTGAAATCCGGCAATCGCACGTATGAAATTTTCAAATTGAGCGCGCTGGCGCAGCACGGAGTATCGCTCGAAAGCCTGCCGTACTCGCTGCGCATATTGCTGGAGAATCTTTTGCGCCATGAAGACGGCACCCGCGTCACGGCGGACGACATTCAATTTTTGGCGAAGTGGGACGCGCAGGCCGAGCCGTCGCGCGAGATCGCCTACATGCCGGCCCGGGTGTTGATGCAGGACTTTACCGGCGTGCCCGCTGTGGTCGATCTGGCGGCGATGCGCGACGCCATGCGCTCGCTTGGCGGCGATCCGGAAAAGATCAATCCATTGCAGCCTGCGGAGCTGGTGATCGACCACTCGGTGCAGGTGGACCAGTATGGCACCGGAGATTCCTACTCCATCAACTCTTTGCTGGAATACCAGCGCAACGTGGAGCGGTACGCGTTTCTGAAATGGGGCCAGACGGCCTTCCATAATTTTTCCGCCGTGCCGCCGGGCATGGGCATCTGCCATCAGGTGAATCTGGAGTATCTGGCGCGCGTTGTGTTCACCACGCAGCCGAACGCAAGCGGCGTTGCGCAGGCCTATCCCGACACGCTGGTCGGCACAGACTCGCACACTACCATGATTAACGGGCTGGGCGTGCTGGGCTGGGGCGTTGGCGGTATTGAGGCTGAGGCCGCGATGCTGGGCCAGCCGGTGTCGATGCTGGTGCCGCAAGTAGTCGGATTTAAGCTGGCGGGCAAGCTGCGCGAAGGCACCACGGCGACCGACCTGGTGCTGACCGTGACGGAGATGCTGCGCAAGCACGGCGTGGTGGGCAAGTTCGTAGAATTTTACGGCGCTGGCATCAGCGAGCTGTCGCTGGCCGACCGCGCCACCATTGGCAATATGGCCCCGGAGTATGGCGCAACCTGCGGCATCTTCCCGGTGGATGTGGAGACGTTGCGGTATCTGCGCCTGACGGGCCGCAGCGAGGAGCAGATCGCGCTGGTTGAGGCGTACTACAAGGAGCAGGGCCTGTTCCACACGCCGAATGCGCCAGAGGCAAAATATTCCGCGACGTTGTCGCTAGACCTGGGTACGGTGGAACCGAGTGTGGCGGGGCCGAAGCGTCCGCAGGACCGCGTGCGGCTGAGTGAAGCGGGCGCGAGCTTCAAAAAGCAACTGCCCGCGCTGCTGGGTCCGAGCGCCCACGCTAATGCTGAGCGCCAGGTGCAGAGTTGGAATGGGGAAGGCGGTCATCCTGCGGCGAACGCCAACACCAGCATGAAAGGCACGCCGGAGCCGGGCCACGCGACCTCGGTGCAGGACCGCTTTGGCATCAACGTGGACCAGTATCTCGACCATGGTTCCATCGTCATCGCGGCGATTACCAGCTGCACCAACACGTCGAATCCATCGGTGATGCTGGCGGCAGGGCTGCTGGCGAAAAAGGCCGTCGAGAAGGGGCTGCAAGTTCCGCCGTGGGTGAAGAGTTCGCTGGCACCGGGATCGCGCGTGGTGACGGACTATTACGAGAAGGCCGGGCTGATGCCGTATCTCGACAAGCTGCGGTTCAATGTGGTCGGCTACGGCTGCACGACGTGCATCGGCAACTCCGGCCCGCTGCCGCCGGACGTTACGCAGGCGATTGAAGACCACGGCCTGGTGGCTGTGTCGGTGCTCAGCGGCAATCGCAACTTTGAGGGCCGCATCAACTCCGACGTGCGGGCGAATTATCTGATGTCGCCGCCGCTGGTGGTCGCGTACGCGCTGGCGGGCCGCATCGATCACGACTTCGAACACGATCCGCTTGGAAAAGACAAGCAGGGCCAGCCGGTCTATCTGCGGGACATCTGGCCGTCGCAGCAGGAGGTGCAGGCGACGCTGGCCAGCTCCATCGACTCCGGGATGTTCCGTAAAGAATATTCCACAGTGAGCGATGGCGACAGCAACTGGCAGAGTCTCAAATTTCCCACCGGCAGCACCTACGGATGGGAAGCGGACTCGACGTACATTCGCAAAGCGCCTTACTTCGATGGCATGGCGGCCACGCCCGCAGCGGTCGAAGACATCCATGGCGCGCGAGTGCTGGCTGTGCTGGGCGATAGCGTGACGACAGACCATATTTCTCCGGCAGGTTCGATCAAGCTGAACGGCCCGGCAGGGAAGTACTTGACCGAGCATGGAGTGAAGCCAGCGGACTTCAACAGCTATGGCTCGCGTCGCGGCAACCATGAGGTGATGGTGCGCGGGACGTTCGCCAATGTGCGCCTGCGCAACAAGCTCGCTCCTGGCACAGAGGGTGGCGTGACGCGCCTGCTGCCGTCGGGAGAGCCGATGAGCATCTTCGATGCGTCGGTGAAGTATGCGGCACAGAAGATTCCGCTGGTCATTTTGGCTGGCAAGGAATATGGGTCTGGATCGTCTCGCGACTGGGCGGCCAAGGGTCCGAAACTGCTGGGTGTGCGCGCCGTGATTGCGGAGAGTTTTGAGCGGATCCATCGCTCGAACCTGGTGGGGATGGGGATTCTGCCGCTGCAATTTGACGCGGGGCAGAATGTTGAGTCGCTCGGGCTCACCGGGGAAGAAGAGTACGAAATCGTCGGCTTGCGAGAAATGCTTGAAAGCAAGTTCGCCAATGGCCGCAAGCTGACTGTGAAGGCGAAGGCCGCCGATGGCAAGTCGAAAGAATTTTCGGCGATGGTGCGCATCGACACTCCGCAGGAAATTCTGTATTACAAGCACGGTGGCATACTGCTGTACGTGCTGCGGCAACTGGCAGGGAAGGCGTAGCCTGTAAGACGTATGGAAGATTGGATGTTATTAAGTATTGCCGACTACCGCTCATCCTCGATGTTTGTCGAAGGTTGGCATGAATGGGTGGTGATGGCGCAGTCCACAGTCAGGCACTGTGGCTAAATGCCTACGCCGTACTCGACATGGTTCCCATTGTCCCCGGCATGGGAATAGTAGTCGTAGGGCGTGCGACGGTTCATCCGATAGCGGGCGCGAAGATTACGGCCTACTAAGAACCCCACGGCGACAGCTCCCGTGGCGACCGATGTCCAGCCGACGATGCGGATCCAAGGCTTTTTTGTCAGAGATAATTTCATATTGTTTCCAACTCGCAGATTCATTTTTCTCGCCGGATTGCACCGACTGACCAGTCGTGAACTCAGACTCTTCATACCAAATCTTATCGCAGATCGCGGTCAGTTTGGATGAAGAATTGGGAAATGTTCTTCATGGAGTGCCTTTTCTGGCACTTTTACCGTTGGTGTGCGTCCAAAAAATTGGTCGTCCCGGGCAAAATCCTTGCGCAGCAAGGGCAGAGTCGAGGGGCTCCGCTTGCTTTGCCCAGCATCAAAAATGAACCTGCTCCAGGCTACGCTTCCGGCGGGTCGGGATACTGTTCGACTCGGCTGAGGAGATCCAGCTTTCTAGCCGGAGGCAAAAAGCTTGCCTCAATCGAGTTGCCAGCCAGTTCGCGCAGATGTTCCAGAGTCAGTTGAAAATGTTGGTGTGCCAGCAGATATTCTTCGCACAGGTTGCTGCCAAACAAGGCTGGATCGTCGGAGTTGAGTGTCACCATCAGCCCGTTCTCAAAATATTCGCGGACAGGATGGTCCTCTAAACGGGCGCAGCAACCGGTGCGGAGATTGCTGGTAATGCAAAGCTCCAGCGGAACCTGCCTGGTTGCGAGGGTTTCCAGCAGGTCGTCGTCCTTGCGCGCGCTCAGCGCGTGGCCAAGCCGCTCCGCGCCAATGTTGAGCGCGGACCAAATGCCTTCCGGCCCGATGGTCTCTCCGGCGTGCGCTGTCAGGCGCAGACCATGTTCGCGTGCTTCCGCGTACAGTTCGCGGAAGGGCCCCGCGCCAGTGCGCCGTTCATCGCCGCCAATGCCAATACCGACAATGGAGGGATGCTGCTGCTTCATTTCCGCAGCCTTGCGAAAAACGCGCGCGGCTTCTTCCGTGCCGAAGTGGCGGACGGCGTCAAAGATCCAACCGAGCGAGATGCCAAAGTCTTGTTCGCCACGTATGCGTCCGCGCTCCATGCCTGCAAAGAGCGGTCCAAACTCGATGCGTTGCCAGTAATAGACGACACCAACGGAGACGTAGACCTCGGCGTGGACGACACCCTGGGCGTGCAGCGTTTCCATCATGCGATAAGTGACCAGTTCGTAGTCGTCCGGCGTTCGCAGGCGCTCTGTAATGGCTTTGAAGGCCAGCAGGAAACCGCTGAAATCGTTATAGCGATAGAGCGCCCGCGCGGCTTCCAGCGTGAGCGGCTGTGCGTCGTTGCGCTGGCCCATCTCGATCAGTGTTTCCGGGGTGATGGTGCCTTCCAGATGCAAGTGCAGTTCCGCTTTGGGCAGCGCGCGAATCCAGGCTTTTGTGTCGAAGGGAGGCACGGATTTTCTCGCTGCGGCCATCAGCTCTTGCGCTCAGAGGCGGGAGCAAACTCGCTGCGGTGTCGGCTATAGAGGAAGTAGATCAACAATCCGATGCCGAGCCAGATGAAAAAGCTGACCCATGTGAGGATGGGCAGACCTAGCATGAGCAGCAGACAGAAGAACACGCTAAGCAGTGGGACCACGGACCCGCCGGGACAACGGAATGCGCGCGGACGGCCCGGGTCCTTATAGCGCAAAACGATCACGCCCGCTGAGACCAACACAAACGCGAAGAGCGTACCGATGTTAGATAGATTGGCGAAGGTCCCGATGTCCAGCAGTCCGGCGGGCAGGCCGACGAAGAAACCCGCAATCCAGGTGGCGGTAGCGGGAGTGCGGAAGCGCGGATGCACGCGGCTGAACACGGAAGGCAGCAGGCCGTCCCGGGACATGGCAAACCAGACCCGCGCCTGACCGATCTGGAAGACCAGGATGGAGGAGATCATTCCCAGCAGCGCGCCAAATAACACGGCCAACTGCACCCAGTGCAGCGTCTGGCTGTGATTTTCGAGATACAGCCGTCGCAGGGTGTTCACCACCGGAGCCGCATCGTCGGTCAGCAATCGCCAAGGCGCCAGTCCGGTCAGGACCAGGGCTACGGCAACGTAAAGAATGGTCGCGATGACCAGCGTGGCGATAATGCCGATGGGCACATCGCGTTGCGGATTCCGGCATTCCTCCGCAGCCGTGGAGACGGAGTCAAAGCCGATATAAGTGAAAAAAATGATGGATCCGCCGGTCAGCACCCCCGACCAGCCATTCGGATCGAAGGGATGCCAGTTGGAGGTGTGAATGAAATGCGCGCCGAAGCTGACGAACAGGAGGACGGCGCCAATCTTGAGCAGCACCATGACGTTGTTGGTTTCCGCCGATTCGCGGATGCCGCGGACAAGGACCACGGTCAACAGCATGACGATCAGAAAGGCTGGAACATTGAAGCCGAAATGCCAGCCGGGCGGGTACAGCACCGCACCGCTGAGACTCTGCAGGCCGCTGGGCAGATAGGCCGGAGAGATCCAGCGTAACGCGGGATGGATGCCGAACCAATCCATCAGGGCCACAACGTGCGCGGCGAACCCCACCGAAACCGCCATGTTCGAAAAGGCGTATTCCAGGATCAGGTCCCACCCAATGATCCAGGCGATCAGCTCGCCCATGATGACGTAGGTGTAGGTGTAGGCGCTGCCCGCAATGGGGATCATCGAGGCCAGTTCCGCATAGCAGAGGCCAGTGAACGCGCAGACAATGGCGACGAGCACCAGCGAGACGGCCAGCGCGGGACCCGCGCCAGGACGGCCGAGCATCGCCGTGTGACGTACCAGATAATCCAGCACGGGAGTGTTCAGGATGGAGGAAGTATCGAAGCCCTGTCCAGCAATCGCCGTGCCGATGACGGTGAAAATGCCGGAGCCTATGACCGCGCCGATTCCAAGCGCTGTCAGCGACAGCGGCCCAAGGGTCTTCTTCAGGCTATGCGCTGGGTCTTCCGAGTCGAGGATCAGCTTGTCGATTGATTTGGTGGCGAAGATCTGTTTCGACAGGACACTGGCTCCTGAAAAAAGATTGGAATCTTTGGATCGTTCACTTGCCGGGTCGCGATAATTTGCGGCCCGGCTATAGCCGCCTCAACGCTTCGACGCTCCGCGAGCCAGCTTCTTGAGCTTCTGTTTATTGGAGCCCCGGGGAACGGTGCGCTTTGGCTTGGGAGCGGCCTTCTTGCGTGCCGTCCGCTTCACTTTTTTACGTTCTGCAGTGTCGGTGATTGCTTTTGTATTTGCCATATTGTTAAAAAAACTCTCTCTCTTCCATTCGTTTATTGTCTTGCTTTCGCGAATACTTTGCGTCGTCCTGAGCAGCTTTCAGAGCGCATTTCAAACGCGCTCCAACTGCGCAAACTTTTCCATCAATTTTTTTACGCCGAACCGATGAAATTGTACCGTAATCTTTGCATGTTCCCCTTCTCCTTCTCGCTTAAAGACAACGCCTTCCCCATATTTCGGGTGGCGCACTCTTTGTCCGCTGCGAAAGCCGGTTTTGCCAGTCGCCTCTGGAACGGGCAATTTGGGCCGAGAGACCTTCTGTCCTCGGGCGCTGAAAAACTGCGCAATGTTGTCGATGGAACCGCTGCCCTGCGTGCCCGCCGTCCGATTTTTTGTAGGGGTCTGCGTGGTCGCGCTGGGCGAGCTTTGGTCTTCGTCTTCGTAGCTCCAATGCGGATTGTGGCCCGTCTCTTGTGTTTTCCGTTGGCTATTGGTCCGCGTGGACTGCGCCACGTAGCCACCCCAGGTGCTGGCGGGAACCGGCGCGCTGAGATCTTCAATTAAGTGAGCTGGAATTTCGCTGAGAAAACGCGATGGAGTCGAGTGCTCTGGCGCATCGTTCCCGTAGCGGCGACGAAAGCGCGCGCGCGTGACCAGCAGCGCATCCATGGCGCGTGTGATGCCGACATAACATAGACGGCGCTCTTCTTCCAGACCTTCCCCATCGTTAATGGTGCGCGAGTGCGGGAAAAGTCCTTCTTCCATACCTGCCAGAAAGACCAGTGGAAATTCCAGCCCCTTGGCGGCGTGGAGCGTCATCAGGGTCACTCTCGATTCTGGGTCATACTTGTCGGTGTCGCTGACCAGCGCGGCGTGGTCCAGGAATTCAGCCAGCGTCTCGCCCCGTTCGTGGGCGTCCTGCGCGGCGTTGGCAAGCTCGCGAAGGTTCTCAATGCGCGATTGCGACTCTGGCGTGGCCTCGTCTTCGAGCGCTCGAATGTAGCCGCTTCGATCAATCAGAAATTTAATCACTTCTGGCAGCGTCGCGGCATCGCCGGGCTTGCGAAAGGCTTGCTCGTCGGTTTTGGTAATCAAATCGGACGAAGACTTCCTTGCAAGTGGAGAAAGTTTTTCTCCGGACTGGCTTGCGGCAAATGGAGAAAATTCCGCCAGACCAAATGCAGATGCGAGAC
>JAJYGR010000285.1 GCA_021790655.1 Acidobacteriota bacterium
GGCGCGGTCGGTCACGTCGGTAAACGTGCCGTCGCCGTTGTTGTGATACAAAACAGAGCGGCCATAGTTGGTGACGTAAAGATCGAGCAGCCCGTCGTTATCGTAATCGCCCCAGGCCGCGCCCATGCCAAAGCCGCCACGATTGGCGACGCCAGCGCGGTCCGTCACGTCGGCAAACGTGCCGTCGCCGTTGTTATGGTAGAGGCGACTGGTTGGCGAATTGGGGCCGACGGGTTGCCCCCATGGGCCGGGTTGATTCACCAGATAAAGATCGGGACAACCGTCGTTATCATAATCGCCCCAGGCCGCGCCCGACCCCATATCTTCCGGCAGTTGGTGGGTGCGGACACCCGCAGAGTGGACGAAGTCGATTCCCGCCTGCCGCGTGACGTCCGTAAAGATGACATTCGGATGGTCGGTCGGCAAGGCGCGGGCCTCGCTGTTAAAAATTTGCTGCCTGGGCCGGGAGGACTTTTTTGAACATCCGACAAGCGCATCGAGGAACAATCCCGCGCTGAGGACCGAGAAAGTCCGACGATTCATTGTCCCCCCTTGGCGACGGTGGACGGAGCCTGCCTGGGGAGGTTGCCCACAGGAACAGCTTTAGATCGGAATTGCGCGATCAACGGAATCTGCGTGCTGTTCGACGACAGATCGGTAATGGGAGCTTCGCGCGACTGCCCTGGAAACAGGAAGTCCATGAAGTACTGGTTTGCCTTGCGATAGCGCAGTCGAGCTGTGACCTGCAACGGTCCCTGCATGTGTTTGGGGACGGTAAAGTCGTAGGCGTACATGTCGGAATAACCCGGAGTAATCGAGCGCTTGAAGATGGTGCCCACATAATGCCACAGGCGGTGCCGCAGAATCGGATTGCCTTCCGCATTGACGCCGATGGAGCGGATCACCACGGTCCCCTGCTCGATATGATTTTGCGCCGTGAGTTCGCCGGAATGGAACACCACCTGCCCCGTCGGGTCGCGCACCTCGATCTCCACCCAGGCGCGAATCAGGTCCGCCGGTCCTGTGGCGAAGTCGTGTCCGGCCTTGTTATTGGTGACAACAGCGCGAAGCTGTATCTTCTGGCCGGCCTGGGCTGAGGCTGGGCCCAGAATTTTTATTGGGATCACCGGACCCTTGGGCCAAATCCTCGCAATTTCCGGAATTACCACCTGGCCTTTCAGCCACGCGTTCACGCGCTGCACCTGCCCTGCGGCGTCGTAAGAGTTGACCATGGTGGGCATGGCCTGGTTGGCGGCGGCGAACCAGTGGTTGCGATGTTTGCCGCCGAGACCCACTGCGTGATCGTAAGGGTCCGCCATGCCGGGGGCAGATGCGGTTGTGTAATACATGTGGCAATCCTGGCAGCGCAGCCGGTCGGCGGGATTTGGACTGGTGTTCCACTTGCCGGTGCGCCATTCGTCATATTGGTTCTGGAGCTGCACCCATCCCACATGATTGATCTGCTTATTGATGAACTGCTTATGACAGGAGGCGCAGGAGACAGGATTTTTCACAAGAGTGAGGTTGTAATCGCTGTCGTGATGCCAGGGATACGCGCGGATCAGGAAATGGGTCAGCGCTGAACTATAGCGTCCGTTGCGGTATTCAAACAGGTAAGGAGTCGGCGGCGCAAAAACGTAATTGCCGTTGCCCTGCACATCGACACGGACCATGGAATGGCAGGCGACACAGGAGTCGCCTTCTTTATAACCGGGAGCTTCTACCCCCGTGCTGGCGTCCTTGTAGGCAGAAAGCAGCGAGACGGGATCGTGGCAACCCGCGCAATAGCGGGCTGAGGGTATTCCTTCTTCTTTAATCATCGCCCCCTGTACGCCCTGGAAGAACTTGTCCTCGGAGGCCCAGGTGTGCGCGCTTGCCAGCGATTCTTTGTAGATCGCGCTATGGCAGCCCGAGGCCCCGCAGGATTTCGATTGGGCGAGGATTTGCGGCGCCACCGGCTGTCCGCTTTCCGTCGTCGCCAGGCTCGGCGCAAATGGGTTCTTGCCGTAGGGCAATTGGTAGCCCGTCGGCAGCTTGGTGTGGCTGAAGTCGGGGGCGCGGTATACGGCGGACACCACCACAACCAGAAGTACGAGCGTTACGGTCGTCCCCGCCGCCACCCCCCACATTCTGCGGCGCGCAGCCGACAGATCGACTGTCAGCCCCTCGGGAGGTTGGCCGATGCCGCGAACCACGATGCTCTTTGCGCCGGGCCAGACGTGGACCAGGATAAACGGAATTGCTGCAAGTCCGCTCCAAAGATGCACACGGTCCCAAAGGTGGCTGATGTTCAGCGAGAAGAACGCCTGCCAACTCAGCACGACGCCGCTGAGCGCATTGACAGCCAGCGTCCAGAAACCGGCATACGCGCAAAACTTCCGCAGACGCCACCGCGCATTCCGCGTGGCCCACCAATGGCTAGCCTGCCAGATCGCCAGAGGGACCACCAGCAACAGGCCGAACGCAGTGTGTAGCAGCACGGACATTTGCGCTGCCGTGCCAAAGGGCAGCAACCAGATCCCCAGCCCCGTAAGGAGCAGGAAAATCAGCACTCCGCCGAGAATTCCGAAACTGAAAACGCCCTTCCCGTTAAGGAAAGCGTGGCGTACCGGCGAGGACGAACCATTCGTGTAACTCATCCCAATCTCTCTTTCGGAAGGCCCTAATCAAAGTAACACGCAAAAGAAAAAGGCATAATCGGTTCCCGTTCGCGGTCTTGAACCGCAGGGATTGTCCCGATTACGCCCGCACTTCCCCACCGGATACATTGGGGCCGTCAGACAGTCTTAACTTAAATCTTCCAGGTTTCCCCGGTTTCCAGCTTGGCGGCTAACTCAGAAAATCCAGACTACTTTTTATGCCCGACTGCGATAATGCTTCATCGTCATTCAAGCAAAACAAAAAATTGACATTTACTCTGCTGAGACTGCACCGTCGTGGCAAACTTTGCATTCCTTATACACTTCAGGCAACAAGGTCCACATCCACCAAAAGTATGAGATTGCCAAACTCGAAACTTATTCTTATGGGTTGCGCGCTGTGTCTTCCGCCAATATGGCTTGCAGTTTCTTGCGGAGTTCTTCCAGTTGGCGCGATTTGAAAGACCGCCGTGTTTCCTCAAGCACGGTCACCGCCTCCAGCAACGCGGTACGATATTTGTGGACGGGAGCGCAATCCACCAGCGGACAGTAGGCGATGCGCCCGCCTTCCGATTCTTCTCCGTCAAGAAACGCAAGGACGACATCTCTTTCATGGGCCACCCGCAACGCAATCTCCTCCGACACTTTCGTGACGTATTCCCGAAGATCGATATCGCGCGTTTCGTGGTTCGGTTGGATCATTCAAGCCTCAAGTGACTGCCATCCCATTTTATTCCGGGGTAGGCCGCGTCACTATACAAGTCAATCTGGTTAGCAATTGTGCGTGCAATCCTTCACGATGGAAGATTCACGGTTTGAGATACCCTGAATTTTACATTGCACACCTTAAAATGAATGGAAGACAGTGATGATCGTCACGGATGTCGCGATGCCGGCTGTGATAGCGTGGCATCCGTGCTACTGAACAGGAAGCTTGGGCCACAATGATTTCTCTCCCCGACGCGCGATGCAGATTCTCTGGAATTTTTCTTAGACCCGTCCTGGCGCTCGTACTGTGCTCTTGTTTTGGAGTGGCGTCGATGGGCGCGACCCATGCAACACCCAGCCAGCAGAGCGAAGCTATAGAGATAAACAATCTCGGCACGGCGCTGGCAAACCAGCAATTGTTGAAACGGGCTGCGGAGAAATTTGCAGAAGCCTACCGCCTCGATCCCAGCCTGGCGATAGCGGCGACCAACCAGGGCATCGCGCTCTTCTACCTTGGGGAGAGTTCTGAAGCGCAACAAATCCTGATGCGCGCCGCCACGCAGAATCCAGGTGACGCGCATACGTGGTATGTGCTGGGGCTGCTCTATCGCAGCACTGGGAAAAACCAGGAGGCTGCTACGTCCTTCCAGCGGGTCCTCGCCATCGACCCCAGCGATGCGGATGCGCATTATTTTCTTGCTTCGTCTTATGTTGCATCGCATGAACTGAACCAGGCGATTGCTCAATATAAGTTGGCCCTGCAACTGAATCCCCTCGAAGCATCGGCGGAATTTGGACTGGCGAGGGCGTTGCAGCAGTCGGGCAAGACTGCCGAGGCCAGGGACCACTTCGCTCGCTTCGAGCACCTGATGAACGACAAGATATCTTCCCCGCTTTCGCATACGTACGGGGACGAAGGCAAATACTCCAAGGCGCAAGACATCCTGCCCCGAGGACTTAAAGTCGGACCCATGATCCCGATCGCTTTCGTGCAGGAACCTGCCGGGAACACTGGGGGCCAAGCCGCAACTTCCGACAAAAAGCACCCAGGCGGCGGGGCCTGCATGCTTCGTCTGGAAAGGGATGGGCCGCTGTATCTGGTCGTTCCTGGCGAAGGGGAGTCTGCGATTCGCGTCTATCGCAACACATCTCACGGCCCCGGCAATAGCCGACTGGAAGAGGTCCCCGCAGCGCGGATGGGACTGGCGGCAAGCGGCAGCGGCGTGGCCTGCGCCGTCGGCGATTTCGCCAACGACGGACTTCCCGATCTGGCAGTGGCCTTCACGGACCGCGTCGTTCTGTTCAGAAATCTGGGGCATGGAAAGTTTGCGGATGTCACGAAAAAAGTTGGCATTTTGCCCCTCAACCATCCCGCAGGATTGACGTTTGTCGATTACGACCATGATGGCGACCTCGATCTGTTCATCACTGGGCAACCCAACGGAAGAAATGTTAAGTCCGGACCGGGCCCCAACGTGCTGTGGCGCAACAACGGGAACCTGACCTTTACCAACTGGACCGCGCAGACGGGACTTGGAGGGGAAGGCACGTCGGCTTCGGCAACACTCTCCGACCTGAACAATGATCGCGCCGTCGATCTGGTCGTGACCGGCTCCGGCGCTGCTCCAACCTTCTTTGCCAACCAACGGGAGGGCCTTTTCAAAGTATCTCCGCTCTTTACCGGCGCGGGGCTGCCGCCAACCGAAGGCGTCAGCGTTTTCGACTTCAATAAAGATGGGTGGATGGATGTCGCCGTTACCCATGCGGGCGCTCCTGGAGTGACGCTGTGGCGCAATGTGGACGGCAAACATTTTGAGCGCGTGCCGCTACCGATCCACGACGCGATACGAGGCTGGGGACTGACCGCTGTCGATATCGACAACGATGGATGGATCGACCTTGCGGTCCTGATCGAGACCGCCCATGGACCTGAGTTGCGTGTATTGCGCAACCTAGGGCCGAAGGGATTCCAGGATGTGACCGCCAGCCTGAAGCTGGACAAAATCAAGCTGCAGAATCCGCGCTCGGTGATTGCCGCCGATCTCGATGGCGACGGGGCCTCAGACCTGATCGTCACCCAGTTGGGCCGCGCTCCAGTTGTATTCCGCAATGAAGGCGGCAATCGCAATCACTCCTTGCGGATCGCCCTGAGAGGTCTGGCCGATAACAAGATGGCCATCGGCACAAAAGTGGAAGTTTTCTCGAATGGCAACTGGCAGAAGTGGGAGGTGGCAGGCGCTTCCGGCTTTCTCAGCCAGGGGCCGGATGAAATCCTGGCCGGTCTGGGAAGCAACACCCACGCGGACATCGTGCGCCTGCTCTGGCCCACCGGCGTGCCTCAGGATGAAATCGACATTGGGACCAAAAAGTCGGTCTCTTATCTGGAACTCGATCGCCGGGGCAGTTCCTGTCCCACACTGTTTGCCTGGAATGGGCGGAAATACCAGTTTGTTTCCGATGTCATCGGGGCCGGAGTGGTTGGCCACTGGGTTTCACCGACCCGCGAAAACACGCCCGACCCGGATGAATGGATCAAGGTGGAAGGCGCACAGCTTCGGGCGCGTAATGGATACCTCAGCCTGCGCTTTGGAGAGCCGATGGAAGAGGTCAATTTCCTGGACCAGGTGCGCCTGGTTGCGGTCGATCATCCGGCAGGGACCGAGGTGTATCCGAACGAGCGTTTCCTGAGCGAGCCTCCTTTCGCACATCAAAAGACGATTCTCAGTTCGGCTGCCCATGCGCCCGTCGGCGCGTGGGACGACCAGGGGCGCGATGTCCGTGAACTCCTGCGCTATCGGGACCGCAAATATGTACAAGACTTTACCAATCTACAGTTCGCTGGTTTTGCCAACCGGCACACCCTAACGCTCGATCTCGGCGAGTGGACGGCGCAGAATCCGCTGCGGCTGTTCCTTCATGGCTTCATTGAATATTTTTCCGCTAGCTCCATGTACGCCGCCTGGCAGTCGGGCCTGAAGCCGATGCCTCCATACGTCGAGGCGCAGATGCCGGACGGCACCTGGAAGCGCGTGATAGACGACATGGGATTTCCCGCCGGATTGCCGCGGACCATCGTGGTGGACTTGACGGGCAAGCTGCCGGAAGGCGCGCGGCGCATCCGCATCACGACGAACCTGCAAATCTATTGGGACCAGGTGCTCATCGACAACGGTCCGGATTTGCCAAACCGCGTCCGGCAGACGGAGTTGCCGCTGGCCTCCGCGCAACTCGCCTTTCGCGGGTATCCGCAGCAACTCGATGGAAAGACGCCGGGAGACCTGACCTATAATTACAACCGCATCAGCGAGACTGGTCCATTTATGCGCGCGCGCGGCAACTATACCAAGTATGGCGATGTGACGCGGCTGCTACAGCAAGTCGACAATCGCTTCGTGATCTTCGGCACTGGGGAGGACATCGATTTGGAGTTTCCCGCCGCTCCCTTGCCTACACTGCCTGAAGGCTGGACGCGAGATTACTTCTTCTATGCGAACGGCTTCGTCAAGGACATGGATTTCTATGAGGCGAGTCCGTACACCGTCGCCACAATGCCATTCCACGACATGAGCAACTATCCATCGCAGACCGTGGAACACGATGCCGACGATCCATCTCGAATGCAATATGAACTCGACTGGAACGGCAGGTTTGAGTCTGGAGATGGCGCTCAGAACTATCGATTCCACTACGTCCCTCGCGGGATGCAGCCGCCTGATCTTTCCCGCGGTAGTGCCCTGATTCCAGGAGAAAATGGCGGCAAAAATAAAGAGATGCAATGAGTCACTGGACGCACATACTCGCAGTTGATATGCTTCTTGGTTCGTTCGCGCTCCATACTTTTTGTGATACAGATGCACGGACGCCTTGCCAACGGGGCAGGTGTCTGGATACAACATACTGTTGGCAGAAATCGTCCTTTGCAGGACGATGGATTCATTAGGAGACGATTATGAAACGACTGGCATTCATTCTGGCCCTTGGCGGCATTACAGCATTTGGCGCTGCCCAAACCCCTAAGACCCAAACGCTTGCTGGCTATATCAGCGACTCAAAATGCGGTGCCATGCACATGGATAACGGTCTGGCCTGCGTAAAGAAATGCCTCGAAATCGGTTATCTGCCGGTTTTCGTCGACAGCCAGAAGAGGGTGTGGGCGATTGAAAACCCCTATGCCGTGAAAGACTATTACGGCGATAACGTAAAGGTAGTTGCCACTGTGAATGCGTCCGGGAAGAGCATCCATATCGACAAGATCACGAAGACAGGTGGCGTGCTGGGTGGCATGAAAGACGGCATGCCAATGTAAGTGGAAGCCTGCTTGCCGCGTCTCAAAACCGCGCGGGAGTGAAGGCTTCCAGCGGCACGTCGGGGGACTCTCCCAGCATTGCCTGGGCCATCACGCGCGCGGTCACGGGGGCGAGCAGGATGCCATCTCGGTAATGTCCGGTAGCGTGCCAGCAGTGTTTGGTCTTGGAGGGTGCCAAGATTGGCAAACCATCCGGTGTGCCCGGACGCAGTCCGGCCCACGACTCCATCTGCGATGGGGTCGTGGCTTCCGGAAGCAGACGGAGTGCCGCTTCGATCAACTGCCTGATAGAAGGCTCCTGTACCGTTTCATCGAACCCTGCATGTTCCAGTGTGGCGCCAATGGTCACGCGACCGTCTCCGCGCGGAATCAGATAAATCCCTGGCACACGCACCACGCAGCGCAGACGTTCCGGCTGGCACCTCAGATTGGCCATCTGGCCCTTGACTGGCACAACCGGCAGACCACCCAATCGCGGGCCGCCAGCCCAGGCCCCACAGCAATTCACGAACATGCCTGCGGCGATGCGCTCTCGTTGCGTTTCCACAAGCACTCCATGAGCCATGCTCTCGACACCCAGGACCGCAGTCCCTTCGAGCAGCGTTCCCTCGGCTGCGCGGAAGGCTGCTGGCAGGGCCTCACGGAGGTCGTTCGGATCGAGACTGCCCTCTTCCAGCAATTTGAAACTGTGACCGATGGCATCGAGCCCAGGCGCAAACTCGGCGATTTCCACCGCCGTCGCTATGCCGCCGGATTCGTGCTCAGGCTCAAGAAGCTGTAGCGTCCACCGGGTGCGCAGTGGCACATGCCGACCGGAGAGCGCCTCGATGCGATCCAAATATGCTGGGTAGAGCGCCCAACTGCGAACGGAGAGCGGCAACAGTTCTGGAGGGTTCTGCGGATCGTTCACCGCCAGCATGCCGCCCGCAGCCCACGATGCGGAACTCATGGCTTGACCCCGCTCCATCACAGCGACCGAAAGTCCACGCTGCCGCAATTCCAATCCAAGCGACAATCCTATGATGCCGCCTCCTGCAATCGCGACATCTACAACAAATGGCTTCTTCGTAAGTTCCATTGTGTTTTCTTCCGATCCTCTGCCAGTAATGGCTTCCGCATCAAGCGGGTTAAAAAGAAAGGTCCATCTTTGGCAGTCAATTCAATACTCCTCCTCCATTCCAAATTGTTCTGTGATCCCAGACACCTGTTGGATTCTCGCAGGATGCGTAAAATTACAGCCATGGCAAAAGAATTGACAAGCCTGCCCTCTCTCAAGGCCGACTTAACGAAAACAGACCCTCCTTCTTTTTCGCTCTCCGGCAAGACAGCCTTGGTAACCGGCGGCTCACGGGGGAGAGGCGCAAGCGTCGCTCGGCAACTAACCGAATTTGGCGCAGACATTACCATCAACTACCGCAGTAAAGCACCCCGCGCACAGAATGTCGCGCACGCAATTATGGCCTTGGAACGCAAAGCGCTTCTTCTGCAAGGTGACATCACCAACCAAGCGGATGTCACCTCGATAATGCCAGCGGCGGATTGGAGAAAGGCAAGTCGGCAGGCTATGCTATGGCCTTGAACCTTACAGCGCAGGTAAATCTGGTCATGGCAGCTTTTCCACTCATGCAACCCGGCAGTTGCATTGTGTTCGTTACGAGCCATTTGGCCCATTTTTATGGAGTGAAGCCAGTACATGACGGATATGGGCAAGTAGCAGCAAGTAAAAAAACCGGCGAGGACGCACTCCGCAAGATGATTCCTGAACTGTCGCGCCGAGGAATTCGACTTCTCGTTGT
>JAJYGR010000235.1 GCA_021790655.1 Acidobacteriota bacterium
AAACCGGCTCCCACGCGGGGCTTCTGAGAGGCTTGAGCCGTACGCCGGGAAACTGGCACATACGGTTCTTAGGGGGCGGCGGCGCAGCAATGCGCTGCTGCTACCCGACATGAAATCGACGCTGCTTGCAGGCAGGCTGCGCATGATCTGGATGCAATCGCCGTGAAGGACGGTGTTGACTGGAACTGGCTGCTGATGGATTCGATTCGTGTTCATTGTTTTCACTCCGTTGTGGTCTCCCGATGATTCGGGGCACACTGCGCGAAGCGGCGCGAGTGGGTGAGGCTTCCAAGTGCCCAGGGCCGCTTTTTGGGAGGGAACCGAAAGAAATCTTCCGCGGACTTTGCGGAACGATTTGTTTGGGGAGGAACCGGAAAAGCAGAGGCCCGCCGTGCCGCAGGACGCCGGTAAAACCCCGAGCGCGTGCCCGAGTCAGCGGAGACCAGTTTCAGGAGTGAGTTGATAGAAGAGAATCAGAAAGCAGTTGGATCGCTGGGTAATGGTTCCGTTTGGTCGGTCATCGCAAAGCTACCCGAACTGGACTTCGCGGAGAACTGCTGTGAGTCGTTCAACCGTTGGTTTAAGAAACCAACGGTGGAGCGAGCTTAGGCATTTTGACGTTCAAGTTTTTGCAACAGCTTGCGACCTCGTGCCCGCATTGCTGGGGTTCCAGTCCGTGTGAGAGAGCGGATTAAATCGACGACGGTTGGACGCAATGAAGCATATTGGTCTGTCAGGTCAGCTAACCCCTGCATTGCAAATGTTTTGACAATCGAACTACGGTCTTCAAGATAGGACTGCAAAATTTGTGCGACACGGCGACGTTCTGAGTCCGTAAGGAGCAAACGTGGAAGAATCACGGCAAGATGCCATCGCACTTCTTGCTGAGTAGTTTCTGCAAGCAGACCTAACAAATGGGCTGTATGTGATTGCAGAAAGATCGCTTGTTCACGAGAGATTTTCTCCAGCGCATCGGCTGCTCTCATGCAAACGCAGGTATCCTCATCCCAGAGACACTTGACTAGAGAAGAAATTTTCTTCGGATACCGCCTGACAAGATCAACAACCTCGGCCGCTCTTCCAATTGACCGACGATCTCCGCCGGAGAGCATGGATCGGATTTGGTCTTTCGTGGACATGAACAGACGTTAGTTCAATAGTATGGTATGCCAGAAACGCATCGAGCCACCCATAACGTCCTTTATGGGTAATCGCTCATGCACCGAGGTTCAGTTTGAAATGCGGTTCGGAGGCGACGTACACTGCGGACAATGCTGTTCATGGTCATTGAACGCTTCAAAGATCACGATGCTGCGCCGATCGGAGAGCGATTCCGGCTTAACGGGCGAATGTTGCCCGAGGGTGTCGCCTACCACGCGAGCTGGGTCGATTCGACGGGAACCCTTGTATCTCGATAGGCTCGAAAATGAGGATGCATGGTTTCAGGGCTTTTCCCAAATGTCATCTGCGCTGGGGACCCTGTTCTATTATTTTGCGGAACAGCGATTCTATCTGTGGGAACATGCGGACCGTTTTGTCATAGCTCGCATTTCCCAGCGGGACTTCAGCGAACTCAAGACACTCTCGGCCAATCTCGGAAAGGGTGCCAGCAATAATTCTGCGGAGAATGACGATAGATTTTTTTCTAATGGAATGGGTGATGGCCTCGTACCGGAGAACGCCCTCGATCTGCTGCCACTCCTCGAGCAGGAGTAGTTCTTAAGGACAACGGGGTTTTTCAATCGTCGCCGGAAGCGACCCTAAGCCTGTTCCGGCTGTATCGCTGGCGATTCATCGTCATTGCGCAACCGGCGACTCATTGAAGGCATGGATGGCATTGAGAAGTGACAGGAGCGTAGCGTGGCGGTTCTCCGAACGCCACACCAGCGCGCATTCGAGGGCCATGCTGTCGGTTAGCGGCTTATAGAGCAAGCCTGTGCGTTCCAGCCGTTGCGTGGACGCGCGAACCACTGCTATGCGATTCTCAAGGACTACCTGATCCAGCAATTCAATGAGGTTCCCTGCATCGCGGATTTTATAGATCGTCGAGCCGGACTTCCGCAGAGACCGTTCGATGAATGGCCGTGCTGGATCGGCATTCTGCGCTAGCAGAACAAGAGGTACACGAGTGAGATCTGCGAGGGTGAGTACCGACTGTTTGGCAAAAGAATGTTTTTCTGGAAATGCCGCGACCAACGGTTCGGAATAGAGCGGCACCATGCGCAGACCGTTTGCATGAATCGGCAAGTCCACGATGGCGGCATCGTAGTGTCCGCGCAGAACCGACTGCAACAACGCTGGAGTGTATCCGGTATGAACCTCGGTCGAGATTCCGGCAACAGATTTTTCTGCCTTCTCCAGAAGGCGATGCAGGCGGGAACGATCTGTGAGCATGGAAATCCCAATGCGAATCGGTTCTTCTTCCGCTTTGACGATGGCCCGCACGAGAGAGATGGCACGGTGGCTGTGTTCCAGTGTCCGTATCGCCTCGCGCTTGAAGACCCTGCCAGCTTTGGTCAAAACCACTTGCCTCGTCTGACGATCAAACACTTTGGCTCCAAGCTCTATCTCGACGGTCCTGATCTGCTTGGACAAGGCGGACTGCGATATATGAGAGCGAAGCGCGGCGCGGGTGAAGTTCCGTTCCTCGGCAATTGCCAGGAACGCCCGCATGTGCCGCAAATCGATCTTCGCTTCCATGCGCCAAAGTTAAGACGACACTGGCGCATCGTCCAATTCCTTTTTGGGCAGGTTCATGCTTTTCAGGCATACCTCAGAAAACGGGCACGCTTGATGAGATTTCTGGAGCATCCTAAAGTTAGGAGCAAGAATGTTGCGCCGTCATGAAGATTGGATACCCACAACGTGGTAAGGGCGGACATTCCGCCGCCAGACAGAGATGCGGATGGATTTTCTCGTTTCAGACCGCCCCGCAACAGCGCTTGAACTTTTTCCCTGACCCGCAGGAGCAAGGTTCGTTGCGGCCTGTCTTGCTGGTCTTCGGTCTTGTCGTGGAGGGGTGCTGCCGTTCCCGCCAAAACTGATAGATGGCCGCCACGCATCCAGGAATAATCTCCGGGGCGGCATCGAGCATGGCATTTTCATCTGCTGGATCGATGGGAAGCAATGAATTGCCCTCCTCATCTCCACACAGTGCGAGGATGGGCATGAGCAGGACACCGTCCCGTTTATGCCGCATCAATGGCTCCCAGGCGTCGATGCGCAAGCGGACGGCATCCAGAAATCCTTCGCCCCAGTCCGTCGCAATGATCACGCCATCCGGGGTCTCCCAGAAGATCGGCGCAAGGCCCTCTGGATCGTTTTGGAGTGTCTGGAGAATCTCGTTGTAACGGCCCAGGATGATCGAAAGAATTGCGTTCGCCTCCTCCGCGCTCTCGAAGACAGGCCCGTCACCTCCCCAGACGACCGGCAGCCATTCGCTGGGCAGAATCAGTTCCGGCCCCACCGCGATGCCGGTCAGAAATCCATCGAGATCGGAAATTTCCATGCAGTTGGGCGGTGCATGGTCCGACATCAGGAACTGCTCCAGCGGGTCAAGATCAATGTGCTTGTTGATAGACTGGGCCATGACTGAACCTTATAGATTTCGTGGCGATGTGTTTTCCCTGCATGGATCATGATATCCGTGCGGAGCGGTCATCCGCATCGATCAGTCGCGGCAAGCAACGCACAAGGAGATGATATGTCAGACGAGGACTTGAAAGCGGAGATTGAACAATTACGCGCGGAGAACGAGCGCCTCAAGAATAAAAGCGTCCGTGGGCTGAGCCTGAAAGTGAGTGAAAAAGGTGCGGTGTCGCTCTATGGCGTTGGCAGATTTCCCGTGACGCTCTATAAGGAGCAATGGACGAAGATCCTTGGCATGGCGGGAGAGATTGAAACCTTCATCCGCGAGAATGACCACCTGCTCAAAGCCAAAGAATGAAGAGCAAGACCTGCCTGCCGATTTGCTATTGCTCTCAGGAATAGGTTGGGACGTAAAGCAATTGGTCATGTGCCCAGGCGTCTTCTAACGTTACCTCTGCGGCCTTCCAGCCGCGAGGAAAACGTATGTCGATATTGACTCCTTCCATAGCAGCACAGCGGACGGAACGGCAGTTGCTTCACTCAATGGAACCTGAGCCGTTTGTCACACCCGTCGAAGCGGCGGCGTTTCTGCGCTGCGCTCCCGTCACGGTCAAGCGCCTTGCCCGCGAGGGCAAGATTCCCGCCCACTCCATCCAGAACGGCATTCGCCGACGCTGGCGGTTCCTGATTTCTGAACTGGCGATGGCCATGAAGAAAGAGTTATCTTCAGACAGGTCATCTACGCCGCTTTCCCACAGAAAGGAAGGGTAAAGCGGTATGAATAAACAACGGCAAACCTACCAACAAGGCTGCATCCAGCGGAAGAAGCGGGAGCGCGGCCCGGATGTATGGATTCTGCGGTATCGGGAAGGCGACATGTTGAAATCCCTCACCATCGGCACCGTCTTGCAGTTCAGGACCAAAGCTGAGGCACAGCGCTCCCTGGGCGCGGTGCGGGCGGACATCAACAACAATGTCGAAGTGGCGACGTTCGGCCAACTGTGCGACCGTTACCTGCAAGAAGGTCTTCCCGAAAGGTACGCAACGGCATCGGCATTGCGTTCGATGATTCGGTATCGAATCCGGCCCTATTGGTACACAGAGCGTATTTCCGATATGGCGGCGAACCCGATGGCGGTCGAGCAATGGATCAAGGCCCTCATGACCAAGCCAAGGAAAAAGGAAGACAAGCCACGCCCGTTGTCTCCAAAGTCCAAGGCGCACACGAAGGCCGTGTTCCATCGACTGTTTGAATGTGCCATGCGCTGGCGATATCTGGAAATCCAGCGCAATCCGATGTCCCTGATTGAACTGCATGGATCGTCGCGGAGAACGCGCAAGATCGTTCTCGTCACCACGGAGCAGTACCAGAAATTATTGCCTCTGCTCCCACAGCATTGCCGGGTCATGGTGATTCTGGCCATGTGCCTCGGACTTCGCGTCAGCGAAATTCTCGGGCTTCGCTGGGAGGATGTGGGGCTGGAGGCAGGTTCGCTCCAGGTGCGGCGGTCCGTGGTGAACGGTCATGTGGAAGAAACGAAGACGGAAGCCAGCGAGGATGAATTGCCTTTGCATCCTGAGTTGGTGAAAGTCCTTCGTGAGTGGCGAGATGCGGAGATGCCGGTGAACGGCTGGCTGTTCGGCAACCTCGACACCGGCAAACCTTACCACGCAGACACGATGCGGCAGCGGCATCTCAACCGGGCGGCTGCGCAGATCGGTCTACCGAAGTTGGGTTGGCACGCCTTCCGGCACACGTACCGGGCAAGACTCGCCGAGCTTGGCCTCCCGCTGGAGGTTCAGCAGAAGTTGATGCGCCATGCGTCCATCGACATGACCACAAAGTACGGTCGGAATTCGATGCTCAACGTGACGCGTCCCGCCAACGCTCAGATCGTGGAAATGGTGATGGCAAAAGCGAAAAGGGAGCAGGTGGCATGACCTGTTCCCTTATTGTTCCCTCGCCGTTTCCGGCTAATCTCGTAAGTTGTTGATTCTTTGGTTGCGGGGGCTGGATTTGAACCAGCGACCTTTGGGTTATGAGCCCAACGAGCTACCGGGCTGCTCCACCCCGCATTCTTATGATAACCGGTGCCATGAATGCGGTCAAACGATGGATTGACTTGCATGGGATCTATTTACATCAGGCTGTTCGAGCCCTACGGAATGGCAATCGGCTGGCCTTTTAAATCGTCATTGTTTGCCGCCATCCTCAATATGGTTCCCAGGTTGCTGGGGCGGAGTGTAGGGCTGGACGCTCATCAAGGTTTTTAGAATCTCGCGTTCTTGATCTGAAAACTGCCCCTTGAATTCCGGTGATTCAAGGAGTGTTTGACGCTGATCCGGAGGCATCTCACTTAAATCTCGCGATGCCTTGCTTAACATCCGCTGTCTTGCTGGCGGCAACTCGCCAACTTGCTGCATCGTATTATGGATTTTTTGACGCTGCTCTGGCGATAATTTTTCCAGGGTCTCCATCCATTGCAGGGTACGTTCTCGCTGCGCTGGAGGCATAGCATGTAATTGCCGCAGGCGATCAATCAATCGCTGCTGCACGGCGGGAGGAAGATGGTTGAAGCCCGGCTCTTTCCGCAAAGCGTGCTCTTGCGCCTCGAGGGGAAGGTCCTGATGATGCCGCAACCATTGACCGAGATGTTGTTCGGTGCGCTGGCCAGACTGTCCACGCTGTCCGGGAGATCTGGAGTTGTCATTTCTCCATCCTCCAAGACCCATGGAAGACGGGTTTTGCGCTACGCCGTAGAATGCCAGACTAGAGGCTGACCACACAGTCCCACCGGCAAGGACCATCATGCAAAAAAATGCAACCAGGGAATATCGAAATATTCGAGTATAGGTAATTAAAAAAACTTGGGCATGGCGTCGGGGTGTTCTCGACACTGTCGGGATTTCACGGACTTTCGCGACATTTTCCATTGTCTTCCATTGTCGTTTGCATAAACCATTCCGAATGCCAGCGACCCACGCCTCCACGTTCGCTCGACTTCATCTGCTACAGCAACAAGTCATGCAACAAGTCATTCAGTGTTAGTTGGAGAGGCTGCTCGGCGCGCTACTGTCGACACTTGTATCGTCGAATGCGGCCAGTTGCTGCAAAGTCTGCGCATTGGAATCTAAAAGCTCCAAATCTTTCACTGTGGCAGACACCTTCTGCTGCTGCTGAGGTATTGTTCGATTCAGGCTGACAAAACCTGCATACGACCCTCCACCAACAACGAGAATCAGCGCAAAAGCGCCAGCCATCAAGGGGCGCAATTGGAGATTGCTTCCAAATAACAACCGCATCCGGATCCGCTCCATCCATCCCGGTGATCCAGCCAATTTCTCTTCGCGCAACCGCGCAGCCAGCCGTGTATCGAAGTACGGGCTTGGTTCCGGAACTTCCCAGGTATCCAGCAACAGCATGGTGTTTTGCAATTCTTTCCAGTCACGTTCGCAGTTGGAGCATTCCCTGAGATGCTGTCGTGCATCGGCAGGCACATGGGCCGGATCCAGAATCATGTCCGGTAAAAATGCTTGCAGCTTTTCACATGTCATCGCAGCCATCTCCTTTCCTCATCCATCATCATCTAGACAAAATCTTTGAGTCGCTCTCGTAACGTCTGGTAGGCCCGAAACAGCAGCGACTTTGTGGCGGACTCGCTCAGTTTGAGCACAGCGCCTATCTGTTTGTAATCCATGTCCTGATACTTGTGCATCACCACGGCCATTCTCTGTCGTTCCGGCAATGCTGCTACATGCTCCCGGATGCGGCGCATGCGCTCATCCCGCAACATATCCTGATCGGCAAGTGGTCGTACATCCGGCACGTCCGGCGTCATGCCGGTCTCTTCATCCATCTGATCCAGATAAATGCTGGCGGAAGCACGCTCGTATTTTGTGTCCCGAGCGTGGTTGATCGCCATATTGGATGCAATTCTGTAAAGCCAGGTGGTAAAGCGGGCGTCGGCTCGATAGCTTGCTCTGGCGCGGTAGACGCGCAGAAAAACTTCCTGAGAAAGCTCCTCAGCTACCGCCTGATTATGCACCATGCGATACATAAAACTGATAATGGGCCGCCGGTATTTTGCAGCGAGAAATTCAAAGCACGCATCATCCCCCGTACCCGCTCGCAGCATGACCTCCGCATCGGTCATCTGGCTGAAATCGCCAGGTAAAGGCCGTGCCGTCTTAACGGCTGTTCGTCCGTCGACCTTAATGCGTTCCAGCGCAATACTGCCCATATCCTGTCGGACACCAGGCTCGGGAGAAAGTTGCGCCACTTCCGTCATAAATAGCCCAAATCGTGGATCCGTAGGGTTGTCGCCACTTCCGGCGGCGTCTTCGGAAATGCCCTGCTCCCTGAGGTTCCCTTTGAGGGTTCGACGAGATGAGGCAAATTCTGGAGGGTATGCCGCACTCTCCGCCGAATCCTCAGCAAACTCCATGGGATTTGCATCGTCAGAGCCCTGAAATTGCAGTTCCTCACCTTCATCTTCTTCTGCATCTGCATCTTCGAGATCGAAATCGTTGAAAACAGGGGACTTCGACTCATATTCTTCTGGCGGTAGGTAACTTGCGGGACCGGGATCCCCGAATGTTCCTGCCCGGTCACCTGGGCGCGCTTTTCGATTCAAGCCTGCCATCGTCGTGCTCGGATTGTAGCGTATACTTGGCTCCGGGAGTATCCTTTTTGCAGGCATACTCCAATCCTGCCGCCAGGCAGGTGCCTGCAATGGCCGTTACCAAGATCAAACATATCCCAACTTGGGCGCTTAACTCAGCGGTAGAGTGCCACCTTCACACGGTGGAAGTCGCAGGTTCGAATCCTGCAGCGCCCACCATATGAATCAATCAGTTAACGCACAATCTGGGAACAAATACGGTCGGCGCGGGAACAGTATGGGAACACTTACTGTTCATTGCACCACCACCGGCTGAGGGCTGCGGTTGAACAGCACATCGACCACTTTGCTCTGGGCAATGCGCTTCTTTTCCATTCGGGCATGCGTGTAGATCTCCATCGTGGTGCTAACCTTCGCGTGCCGCATCAGTTCCTGCACCACCTTCACGTCATTGCCGGTTTCAGCCAGCAGCGAACTGTAGGTATGCCGGAAGGTGTGCCAGCCAATGCGCTTGGTGATCCCGGCCCTCTTTGCAGCAGGCTGCAATACTTTCTGCAACGAGGAAATGGCCCAGACCGGCATCTTCCCGAAGGCGTGATCGCTGGCAAACACCCAATCCGATTCGGACGCGTACAGGGTAATTGCCCGCCAGTATTGGATTTTATCCAGCGTCAGGGCATCGAGCGGTACTGGCTGCTGGGAGACTTCCGTTTTACAACGTCCTACGGCGCCATCGACCACGGAACGGAGCACATTGGCTTGCCCCGTCTGAAAGTCGATGTCTCCCCACTTCAGGCCGATGGTCTCGCTGATGCGAAGCCCAGCCGTGGCGCAGATCGTGCCCATGGCCCGCTCCCTGTCTGGCAAAACAGCAAACAGGGCGCGGAACTCTTCTGCGGTAAGCGTGACTGGAATCCGCTTGCGCTTCGAGCTGACCCTCACCATCGCGATGGGGTTTTCATTCTGATTGAGCCAGCCCCAGCGGATCGCATGCCGAAAGACTGTGCTCATCAAGTTGCGAATCTTGGCACGACTCGAAGGAGCAAGCTTCAGGGTCTTGAGCCATTCTTCGACTTCCACACTGGTCACACGCCGGAGTGGATAGTCTCCCCAGCGCGGAACGATGTAGAGCTTCAGGTTGCCGTTATACACGAGCTTAGTTTTCTTGGTCTTGCCCTCGTGCGTGTTCATTGGTAGTTCCTTCATGCGGTAG
>JAJYGR010000199.1 GCA_021790655.1 Acidobacteriota bacterium
TCCATACAGCGCCTGACGCTGTACAAGGCCCGCTGGCCCTTGCCCCGGACAACAGGCTGCTGATTTGTCCATACACCTGACCCGCCGGAGTTTCGCCGCCCGTGGAAGTCCACAGTGTTCCATAGAGCGTGTTGTCCCACTGATACCAATAGGCGCGGGCGACACCGTAGCCGAACTGAATCAAATACCAGCGAGCGAGAAAGTCCGCCTGCTGTTGCTGGCCCGGCAATTGTGTATCGGCCCCATAGCCACCCTCGGTGTTCCACAAGGGAAGAGCTTGCAGTCCATACTTCGCGAGTACCCCGCGAATCGTCACGATCTGGCTGAGGAGACTGACTTCAGGCGGAGAAGCAGGTTGTGTATTCCGATCCGCCGCGTAGCCATGCCAGGCAATTGCATCCGCGTACTTGCCGCCGCCCGCCTGGAGATATTCGTCCAGCCATGTGGCGTAGGGGATGGGCCAGCCTCCGGGAGCTGCATCGGAAGGGCTCAGCACGATGGCGTTTGGATCGATAGATTTGATGATGGGATAGGCGAGTGACGAGATCGAGCACGATGGCGTTTGGATCGATAGATTTGATGATGGGATAGGCGAGTGACGCCAGATGCACCATCTGGGCGGGAGTTCCCGTCCAGAACCCATACGCGTCGGCCTCATTCCACATCTCGTAACTGGTAATTCTGCCTTTATAACGCGTCACCAAAGTCGTGACGAACTGTTTCCAATCAGCATCGTTGGGCGGAGCGGCGCATCCGATGGGACCCCGATTGCACGATTGGGTGGGCAGAGTGCTGGCCCACTGTGGCACATTGAGGAACACATATTCGAGTTGCACCCCATGAGCCTGAGACGCAGCCACCCAACTGTCGAGTCCCTGCCACTGGTAGACGCCACGAGAGGGTTCAATCGTGGCCCAGGTCGTTCCGGTGGGCCGCATGGCGCCAATGGGCACTGTCGGCCAATTACTTGGCTTCAAGGCATTCATGGCCATAAATTGTGGAGTCCACCCAGGAGATCCCACTGGCGTTGGCGCAAGTGTTGGTGATGGTGCTGGCGTTGGCGTCGGAGTTGGCGTTGGAGTCGGTGTCGGAGTCGGAATTGGAGTTGGCGTCGGAGTTGGAGTTGGCTGCGTTGTGGTGCTTGATAAGACGGTCAGAGTAAGCGCCCCGGTTACGTTGTTCTTCAAAGCGTCGGACACAATCACGTTGAAAGTGTAAGTACCGGCCGTTGAAGTCTCACCCGACAGATCTCCGCTGGAATTGACGGAAAAATCATGTGGTAGAGAAGACGGACCCAGGCTCCAGGTATAGGGCGGCTGACCTCCAGCAACAGTCAGTGCGACGTTATAATAACTTCCCGCAGTGGCGGCAGGTAAAGAGCTCGTCTTCAGGATGAGGGCCGGGTAACAGCGCGACCCGGTTGCATCCGCAAACGGGCTTCCTTCCATCTCTAAAGCGGCGAGGAGGTACGGACCAGATAGAGTGCCATTGAAATGCATTACGACTGGCGCCCTGCGGTCTAGCGAAATTCGCCACTGATGGCCGTTCGGCCAAGCCAGCGCGCCAATCGACGTTTGCTGGGAAATCGGACATTGCGCGTCTGTTACAGGGGAAGGGATGGTGGTCGCGCTCGTAGTGGTCGCTGCTGCGCTGATCACAAATGCCAGAATAGCTAGAGGGGGGAATAGCTGGAATCGCATGTAACCTCCGTGGGAATGAGTTCCCGCTGAGAGTCGTCAACGGGTGCTTCCGCCAGCGGACGACACAAGTGCAAGTGATATCTTAGGCGAGATATCCGAAGCCCGATATAGAACTGCAAAGGTGCAGGCAGGAAAAAGAGTGCAGCAAAAAAAAGCCTTCTCTTATCCACCCCTCGCGAAATGGCATGAAAAAGCCAGCGCCGCGGGTAGAAAATCCGAGGAATGGCAACGAGAGTATTTCCTCGCTGCCTTACAACGACAAATTTGGATGTTTAATCTGTCATAATCATAGTTCACATTCGGTATATTGCAATGCTGGATTTGATTTTTATACGTGTGGCCTTTACAGGGAACCTGTAGAGGCAATTGGCGACAGTCGCGCATGCGATCTGACCCCGGCAAAAGTAGAACACCCGCAACGACTTGCATTCGCTCACCATGCTGTATCGGAACCATCCTGACCGCGCTTCGACAAGAAGATGTGCTCCTGGTCTACACTAGGGCAGTATGGCTACCATGGAAATTTCTACCGTGATTCCTGCCCGTATGCCCAAGGGCGAGTTTCGTAATGAACCGTTTCTCGATTTTTCTCGAGAAGAGAATGCTCGAGCAATGCGAGAGGCACTCACACGTGTTGGCGACCAATTGGGTCAAGAGTATGACCTGGTCATCGGCGGCAGACGCATTCGCACCGAAGGCAAGATCCGGTCGCTGAATCCGGCGAACCCAGCGCAGGTGGTGGGCATGCATCAGAAGGCTGGCGCGGAACATGCCGAAGTTGCCATGCAGGCCGCACTGGAGGCGTTTGAGATCTGGCGTATCGCTCCTGTCGAAGAGCGGGTATCTCTACTGCTGCGTACAGCAGAGCTGCTTCGCCAGCGCAAGTTTGACTTCTGCGCATGGTTGACGTATGAAGTTGGCAAGAACTGGGGCGAAGCGGACGCGGACGTTGGCGAGACCATCGATTTTTTGGAATTTTATGCGCGCGAAGCGCTGCGCCTGGCCGCGATGACCACGCCGATCCAGTACCCGGGCGAGCGGAATTCACTGCTGTATCTGCCGTTGGGAGTGGGCGCAGTCATTCCGCCGTGGAATTTTCCGCTAGCCATTATGGCTGGCATGACCGTGGCTGCGGTTGTCACGGGTAACACTGTCGTGTTGAAACCTTCGAGCGATTCACCGACCATCGCGGCGCGCTTTTTCAATCTGCTGGAAGAGGCTGGGCTGCCGCCGGGTGTCGTCAATTTTTGTCCGGGATCGGGTGCGACCTTCGGCAACGCGATTGTGGAGCATCCCAAAACTCGTTTCATTGCTTTTACCGGTTCGAAAGAAGTTGGGTTGGACATTCATGCTCGCGCCGCGCAACCGCGACCGGGCCAAATTTGGATCAAGCGCACCGTCCTCGAAATGGGCGGCAAGGATTCCATCATTGTCGAGGCAGATTGCGATCTGGATGCAGCCGTGACCGGGGTCCTACAGTCCGCATTCGGCTTCAGCGGACAAAAATGTTCAGCATGTTCGCGCGCGATTGTGGACGACAAGATTTACGACATCTTTGTCGACCGTTTGCGTGAGCGCGCCAAGCAGTTGCAGGTTGGCAATCCGGCAGCGAACGCCTACATCGGGCCGGTGGTGAATCAGTCGGCTTACGAGTCGATGTTGCGGTACATCGAAATTGGGAAGCAGGAGGGTCGCCTGGTCGCCGGAGGGCATGCAGTCGAAACGCCCGAACAGGGCTACTTCATCGCGGCCACCGTGTTTGCCGATGTTGCTCCTGACGCGCGGCTGGCACAGGAAGAAATTTTTGGGCCCATTCTTGCGGTGATTCGCTCGCGTGGATTTGAGCATGCTCTTGCGATCGCCAACAACACGGAATACGGCCTGACTGGTGCGATTTATACGGCGTCGCGAGAAAAACTGGACATGGCACGTCGCGATTTCCATGTTGGCAACTTATACTTCAATCGCAAGTGCACGGGGGCCATGGTGGGGGCCCATCCGTTCGGTGGATTCAATATGTCCGGTACCGATTCCAAAGCGGGCGGCCCGGATTATTTGTACCTATTTACACAGGCGAAATCTGTGGCAGAGAAAATCATCTGATAAATTGGATCGTTTTGGGTAGACGCAGGGCAAGTCTTTTGCCGCCTTTTTAAGGTCTCCTCTTGTGAACCGGAAGAAAGGAGATATTGTTGTGGCTAAAATCCTGTGCGTAGATGACGAACCGGCTGCAGTTGCTTTGGCTTTGAAACAAAGAATTTTGGAGCGGGTCGGTCATATCGTGACCACTTGTTCTTCTGCAGAGGATGCTATCGCACTGCTGGCGGCGGAGCGTTATGATGCGGTGGTTACAGACTGGAAGCTCGGCGAGGACAGCGGGCGAGAGATTCTTCTGGCCGCGAAGGCGCGCCCCGGGGTCCCTGTGGTGGTGGTGTCTGGATATTGCGCAGAGGCCTTCCATGCCGCCGAGCCACAGGCGGACATGTATCTGGAAAAACCCGTTGATCCCAATGAATTGGTCGCAATTGTCGGAGCGTTTCTACGGTCTACTTCCGTCGCCCACGAGACGTAGATTTCATGCTGTTATCTATGAGAATTTCCCTTCATCTCAAAAACAAAGCCATAAGGACAAAAAAGGAAGCATCGTAGATTATTGATCCGGCCTTATTGGAATAATCCATTTTTCTCCCACCCTAGCCGCAAACAGCGCGGCTAGGATTGGGGCACCAAAAGTTTTTTAGCTCTCGATCTGAAAATGCTCTAGGAGCAGAACGAGAACTTAAGAAATACGGGCTAGACGCGAGCCGTCCCAAGCTCCATGCGCTCTCCGGCCTGAGCGGCCGCTTCAGCCAGGATACGGTGGTGAATGGTAAATAACGCCAGCTCCAGCCGGTCGGAAACGCCGGTTTTGTCATATATGTTTCGCAAATAGTTTTTAATTACCTGCTCAGTCGTCCTCAACTGTATGGCAATCTCCTTATTTTTGTAGCCCTGCACGATCAACGCAACAATCTGGATCTCTTTCGGAGTCAGTCGTTCCCTGACTCTTGCCCCTACGGTGTCGGATGCATCCGTGAGGGAACGTCCGGACTTTTGCTGGAGGTACTTTCCTCCCGCTGCAATACGCTGGACGCAATCGACGAGATCGGATGCCGCAATATCGCGAAATACAACACCGTCAAAGCCATGGTCTGCATACGTGTGCAGCGATTCTGTGTTTTCCGCAACGACGATCAGTTTGCTTCCCGCCAAACGGACGGAGTGAAGCAATTCGGACATGTCGGGATTCAGCGAAGATGCAAAAATAACAATGGAAGCTCGAAGCGTGAGCACAGCCTGCAATAGCCGCTCATTGTCGACGCACTGGGCCACGATACGAATGTCATCCTGGAGTGCTAAAGTTTTTGCAACACCGGCCCGGAAGATCGACTGATTATCGGCAAGAACAATTTTTTTCATGGCGTAATTTTTAACATCGTCCATCCTGTCTACGTCCATTTTGCCGCATACGACAGTGATACCGGCAGCAAAATATCATCGCAGGCAGAAATCGGATGTCGTCATGCTTTCCTGTATCGGCAGAATTGGTTGAGAACTTTTCCCCCGGGTTTGGTTGATTCATCTGTGGTCTTGGGGGACAAGACGACGAGAGGACTTCAACCGAAGGCATAACGAAAATTGCAATTGATTCAATTAGTCTTGAAACTAGGGTAACGTTTTTGAACGTCGTACGAGATGATTTTGCTACAGAAAACAAAGACGAAACCCATTTTAGAACAAAAGTGCATCTTTAGTTTTACTTTGGCGAATCAGTTTCAATTAGTCAAAAAAAGTTTATGACAAAACCTATTCTTTGCTGTGGACGATGATAACAGTGTGCTCGATGCGCTGGTGCAAGATCTGCGTCGTCATTATGGAAGTCATTACAGGATTGTGCGAGCAGCTTCCGGTCAGTCCGCGCTGGAGGCCCTGACGGAACTGAAACGGCGTGGCGAAGCGGTTGCTCTCCTGCTCTCCGATCAGCGGATGCCAGGCATCTCCGGAGTGGAATTTCTTCAGAAGGGGATGGACATTTTCCCCTCTGCAAAACGCGTTGTGCTGACTGCGTATGCCGACACAGATGCGGCCAGCAGGCGGTGAAGATCGATGGATACTTGCAGCGCATTGAAGAACAGCGAATGCTGCAGGTATCGACTGGAAATCCGCAGTCCACCGCAGGGTCGCGGAAGAAGTGAGCGCCCGGTGGAGTCGAGAGCGCTCATGCTGCTTTTCTCCAGCGCTTAAACCTATATGGATGCATCAGCCATCAGAAATTTATCGCCGTCTGTAGGAAGATGCTACGATTGCCCCATCAGAAATTTATCGCCGTCTGTAGGAAGATGCTACGATTGCCGGCGGTATGCGAGTTGAAAAACCCATGGGCGAGCGTCTGGGATTTCCCGAAAAATGCCTGAGAGTTCAACGTCCCATTGGGTACTCCCAGGTTCTCGTGGTTGAACAGGTTTTCGCCGTAAGCTGACAGCGTTACGCTGTATTTATGTGGGGTTACGGCGTCCATGTGCCCGGGGCCGCCTGCGTTGCCGCTTAGTCCCCGCCCTCCGAGTCCACTTCCGCCATGGTGGTGGCTGGGACCGCCATAGCCGGCATACTTTAGGCGTGGACCGAATCCAATTACTTTGCTGACCCGCATGTTGAGGCTGTAGTTGGAGGGTCCGGTCCCCAAGCCATAAGGAATGATCTGCTCATTTGTGCCGACAGGGTTGGGATTCAAGCAATAATGTCCAAATTGAACCAGCGGCGCAGCACAGCCTGCGGAGGGATTGGCAAAGGTGGGACGGGCATCGAACTGGTTGTTTGCGGTCAGGTCGCTGCCGATCTTGATATCGTATGGAATGCCGGAATTGTAGACGAACATTGGAGAGAACGTGAACGCATACGGCGCGTTGTAGCTCGCCAGGACAAGAAAACGGTCATGGATGTCGAAGCTGGTGCGACCGTAATCCTGGCCAGGGTCGCTGGCGTTCGAGGCAAAGTGGAATACTCCACTGGTGTCACCCTTGGCATTGCTGTGAGTGTAGAAGCTGAAGAGACTCAAGTGCTGAAGGCTTGCTTTAACAGTCGCGATGATCTGGTCCTGGCGGTAGACCGCTCCCGACTGATATTGATAAATGTTCGTGCTGGGCGGTGTCAGCGGCGTGCTGGGATAGACGTTGGCTGGGCCGTCGAAAAACGGCGCGGTAATGTTGTTCGACAAATACTGATGCACGCCTCGGCTGTAGAGATAAGTCACATTGCCCGTTATATTTTTTGCGATCTGCCGATCGATACCGACAGCCCCCTGCATGTCCACTGCGGCATGGAAGTTCGGAGCAAGCGTCCAGAAGGTTGGCGCGGAACTGGAGGAAGTAGGGTTGGGCGGCTTGACGGCATTGCCGGGACTCGTTTCGGTATAGCCCGTGGGATTCGTGACCGTATAGATTTGCTGATTGGAAGGCGTGGAAGAATTCGCCGGCAAATTATTGTGGATGGTCTGGAGAATATATGGCACTCCATAGGAACCATTGGGCACGGTAAATCGCTCGTAAAACCATCCATAGCCTGCGCGGATTACCGTTTTTGGGCGGCCATGGCCCAGGGCGTAGGCAAGATAGACCCGTGGCGCCCAGTCGTTTTTATCGTGGATATAATTTTGCGATTCCCAGCGCGCGCCATAGCTGAATGTGAAGCGCGGGCTGATTTTCCAGTCGTCCTGGTAGAACAGGGCAGCATCGAACAGGACGGCACGGGCCGTGTATTGGTTGTTGTTGACCACCGTGACTTGATATTGCTGCGGCGTTCGATTCAGGTAATCGGAAGCAGATTGAAACACATACACGCCGTTGGTGCCAGCGTTGGTATAGTTTGCATCGTCGTAGACGCGCAGGCGCGTGCCGAAATTTAACGTATGCGCTCCTTTTTGGCCGGTAAGGTAATCCTGAATTTCGTAGTCATCCTGAGCATCGCTCACCGTGCCGGCGTTGCTGCCGCCATCGGTAAATGTGCCTCTCACTCTGACGGTAGGCGAAGTGAATTGGGCCGTCTGGTCATCGCGAATGTGGCGATATTGGAAGCGAATGTTATCGACGAAGTTCTTGCTTAACACCAGGCTGTCGCTTGCCTGGATCTGGTTCTCGTGAATTGGGCCGATTGGTCATCGCGAATGTGGCGATATTGGAAGCGAATGTTATCGACGAAGTTCTTGCTTAACACCAGGCTGTCGCTTGCCTGGATCTGGTTCTCCTCGTTGTGAACGTTGTAGCCCTGTTCCGGCAGAGCAAGCGGGCCGATGCCGCCATTGGTTTGTACCACGCGATACAGCGAATACCGCACCGTCAAGGTATTGGAATTTCCCAACTGAAGGTCGAAGCGGGGATTGACGTCCGTCCGGGACATAGGATTGCTGATGGCCTCATTCAGTGTCAATCCATTGGGCTGTGCCGCCGTGATGCTCGCGGGATTGATCGCATTGACCACTTCCACGTTCTGAGTGTTGCGATTGAAGGCATTTACAAAATAGGAAGAGCCGTTGGTGATCGGGCCACCGATGTCTCCATTGACGAAATAGGAGTAGTAACTCGGCTCCTGAATCAAAGGCTGCCCTGGCGACAGGTTGGCATTCAGGATGGGGTTTTGCGCATTGAATGCGGAGTAGTTGCCGCGCGAAAAAATATGGCCGTGGATTTTTTCGGTGCCAGGTTTGGTAAGAATTTCAATGCGGCCATAACCGAGCCGATCATATTCCGCGGAGAAGGGATTTTCATTGACGCGAATTTCGCGAATGGACGACTTGGGCGGAATCTCGCCTCCGCTGAAGCCATCGATATAGATCTCACCGCCGTTAGGCCCGGCGGCCGGCCCGGCCAGGGCCTGAATTTCACTTGCCAGCTCATCGGGGTCATCGGAGAGTGCATCCAGGTCCTTCCCTTTGATGACAAGGGCGTTGGCGTTGCTCTCCGGTGTGGTGTCGATGGTGTTGCTTTCGGCGTGGACCTGCACCTCCTGCTGTTGGACCGCCAGTGTCATCAGAATGTTCAGCGTGCTTGTTTTACCAGCCGGAATGGAGAGATCCTGTAGCTCATAAGGAGTGAACCCATCGATCGACGTATGAATGGTGTACTGTCCAGCGGGGACACCACGGAACTGATAGTCGCCAGTCCCTCCGCTGGTGGCGTTAAAGTTTTTACCGTTGCCGGAGAGGGTGATGGATGCACCGGGAATGATGGCGCCGGAAGGGTCCGTGACCTGACCGCGCAAACTGCCAGTGGTGTTCTGTGCCAGCGTGGATGCAGCCAGGAGAAGCGATAAGCAAAGAAGCGCAGGGATTTGGAGCAGTGCTGGTCGCCGGAGAAATCTGAAAGACACTGATATGTTTCCTTGAGAGAGAGTGGGTTTCGTTTCCGTCTACAGTTAGAGACGGAGATAGATGCGAAAAAGCTTCACGCATTTTCATAAGAAGCTATTGACAAACAATTTGCGCAATTTTCCAAGGGTTGCCGATGGAGTTATTCCGCCAGCGCCGCCGCCAAAATCTTCGGCACAACATTTCCACCGCTGATCACGACGCAGATTTTTTTATCCGCATGTTCTTTGCCATGGATGGGAATTTGTTTTGCGTAATGCAATGCTGCCGCCAGTGCAACGGCCCCGCTCGGTTCCGCCAC
>JAJYGR010000205.1 GCA_021790655.1 Acidobacteriota bacterium
GCGCGGCAAAGTCCTCCTCCGCCCTGCTGCCGGCCCTGGTCACACTTCACCCTCCAAGGCATAACTCCCTCGCCCCAAACCATCCGGCCACTGTTCAGATTTATTCACTTTTACGTGCGCGCCAACAAACAAGCGCCGCCGTATCCTATCCGCCAATACCCCTGACGTTTAACCACGGATTCTGGGCATTTTGGGTCCTTGGCATTTATCTGAGCGCCTCCGCAACATCCGGGGGCAATGTAGCCCCCTTGCTTTGAAGTTCGCGCAGAAGTCTATCTTCATTGAGAAGCAACGGCGACATCTTTTCTTGCTCGGGTACGATGCAGCGTTCCCGGAATTTCGATTGCTCTAGCTTGGTGCTTCCCGCGAGAACCCGAGAACAAGCGATTTCCTCCCGAAGGTACCCATAAATCTTTGAGTCGTTGTCGAGAACCTGCCCGAGAGATGTAATCATGGATTGCACATTTTGGGAGTCAGCAAACTCTTCCTGAAGTTGTCCGAGAATCTGTCTAGACCTATTCATAGTCGCATCATTCGAGTCGAGCAGGCTCTCCAGACTGTCGTTTCGCGACTCGAACTCAGTAAATGTTTGTGGGTCACGCTCCATAATCTGACCCATCCTACGCCTGAAATCTTCATTTGCTGGCCCAAGGGAGGTGCGCGCTTGGATCAATAGTTGGTGGATTCGTTCAGAGCGAGCACCCGAATCATGTTTCATGGTCGCGAGCCAACCTATCCCTATTACATACATAACCGTTGCGATAATAATCGTTCGCTTGATCGTTAGCCAGCGTCCTGCGATGATCTGCGTTATGCCCCACCCAGCGAATGCAGCATAGAAAAACATCCGGGTCGTAGTTTCCGCAAATGCCTCCGCTGACGTGCCAGCCAACGTTCGTCCAAAAGTGATTAGTACAAAGGCGAGTCCAGCAGCGCTCCATGCAAGAAAGACCAACAGCCTTCCCCACCACGAGGAACCACCTCTCGCGGATGCGTCTTCCGAGGCTTCAGCGGGTTCCTTCGCTTCCGGTGAGTCGTTGGACATGGTGATTTGCCGCTTTTTAATCTCCTCTTCGAGTGCCTGCTTGGCTTCTTCCACGAGCGACTCACGATCAGCTTCTATGCGAAGCAATTCGTCATCTGACATTTTCGAGTAAGTCTCAGAGAAATCGTGGCTGTTGCGCTGCATTTCGTCGCTCATCTGTGACACACTGTTCATTCTATGCAGTTTTGCCGGGCATACCCGTGGAATTCCAGAGGGCCTGACCTGTTGCGCCCGTCCTAGTCGATTTTCAGCGCGAGTCTTTTCTGGCCTACAAAAGATCGAGTTTGTCCCTCTTCATCACAAGTCCACCAAGCGTCCATGTCGCCTCTGAAGATGTTCTGCGGCAACCTGCGTTTAGCGGTTCCGTTCTCCCAGACAGTTACGCATGGAGTCTCGCTGAACTTAACAGTACCGCTCCGAATGTCTGTCCATCGATCTTCTTTTGTTCTGCCATCATCCGTCATTATGTACTTCAGACCTTCCTTAGAAGACGTGTCGTAGTTGGTGAGTGAGATCAGTGCCGCGATTCGAGTGTTTTTAAAACAGTTCGGTCTGACCATCTTTCCTTTTCCAACGAGGAATCTGGACTCAATCTTTGAAGCATCAAAGTGACCCAGTTCAGGATTGACAGGGATAGTGACTCCCCAATCACCGTACATGGCCCCGAGCATTATTCGTGGGGATAATAGATCGACGAAGCTACCAGGCGCGCCCACTATTACCAATGCACAGAGCGCATCTGGCAAATCCTTGAACTTCTTTGTCCCTTCGTCAATCTTTCTTCGGATTTCCTTATGTGGATCAAATGCCGTTAGTGAACCGGCGGGAGGCGGGTGATGAATATCCTTGACCTCGAACAATATCTGGCCATGCGTTGGGTGTTCCACAACGTAGTCGATCAGTTTGCGCGTGCCGGAAAGAGGCGGCTCGTACTTAAACTTGATACTGTGATCGTTGAGGTATTTTTCAAAGAGTAATTCTCCATCTGTCTTCACGGTCACAGTTATTCCTCCTCACTACAATTATGCTCCTCATCTTGTGATTGGAGCAGTCGAAGCAGCAGCTTGCCGCGCTTCAGTCCCATGTCGAGCAGGGCCGTCGATGTCTATAAAAGTGCTTATCCCCTGCAACTGAAATTCGACTATACCTACAAGGCGAACGAGGCCCCGTTCGATATCCAGTCGATTTATCACGACAACAAATTTACCTATATCAAGACCAATGCGCCGGAGAAGTTCAGCGTATACGAAATGAAGGACGGCAAACCCAACCTCATCAATTACGACCTCCGCGATGATACCTATATCATCCCGAAAGTCATGGATTCCGGCTATGTGGAACTGGGCAAGAAGCGCATGGAATTTTCGCGCAAGGGGTAATGGCGATGGCTGACCAAGAAACAAAACCACCGGCAGACCCTGACTTCCTGGATCTGTCGGAACTGCATTCCAAACTCGTGGAGCCGAAGGGCGTGCTCCAGAAAAACCTGAAGATATTTCTTTACCTTGGGGCCAGCGTACTGGTGATCATCGCGGCGATCTTCAGCGCCAGTGGCAAAAAGCCTGCGACGCAGGCTGGCAAGAACCAGCCGCCGCAGCCGACTGTGCAGGACAATACCGATAACAATGTTGCCGATTTGAAGAGCCAGCTTCAGGCCGAACAGTTGAAGGAACAGCAGCAGGCCGCTCTCGCTGCCGCCAACGATCCCACGCTCGCTACCGCGACGCCCGCGCAGCGCGCCGCCGCCGCTGGGTATGGACCTACAGGTCAGTCTCTCGCTTGTGTTCCCGACCAGCCCTGTCCGCAAGTCGCAACCGGACAACAGAACGGTGGCCAGCAACAACTCACCCCAGAGCAACAGCAGGCCCAGCAGCTCGCCGCCAAAGAGCGGGAGCTTGCGTACCACTCCCGGTTCGCATCGAACCTTGTTTACACCCGGACCGCCGATCCATCCCCGCAGCAGCAACAGGCAATGCAAGCTGGAGCCGCGCTAACCAGCTACGCTCCGCAGCCGAACCCATACGCCACGCTTTCCGGTCAGCAAGGAAGCAGCTTGATTGCTCCCCGTGCGCCAGGTGAGCCACCGGCGCAGCCAAAGCGTGCGCCAGAGATCAATCTGGATTCCGCCGTCGGCCAGCCGTATGTGATCTATGAGGGTACAACGCTCGATACGGTCTTGATGAACCGGCTTGACGGCGATGCCGTCGGTCCGGTCAAGGTGCTCGTCTCCAACCCGCTGTATTCGCATGACCATCAGCACGTCCTCATTCCCGATGGAACCATTGTGTTGGGCGAAGCAAAGAAGATTGGGGCGGCTGGCTTCGGGCAGCAGCGCCGCCTGGCCGTTGTCTTCCACCGCATGATTATGCCGGACGGTTACTCAGTGGATCTCGACCAGTTCCACGGGCTTGACCAGATCGGCGAAGAGGGTCTGAAGGACATCGTGAACAACCATTATCTGCAAATCTTCGGAACCTCCATTGTGCTGGGCGTGATCGCCGGGGCTGCCGAGATAACACAGGGCGGCAGCAGTTTCGTTGGCTCCGGTTCGCAGGAGTTCACCAACGGAGCCGCCGGCAGTGTTTCCGAGTCGGCAACCACGGTTCTTGACCAATTCCTTCAGATACCGCCGACCATCACCATCCGCGAAGGCCACCGCGTTAAAGTTTATTTCACGCAGGACATGTTGCTGCCTGCGTACACCAACCACACGATTTCACCAACGTTCTGAGGAGGAGTTTATGAAACACATTCGCGCGATTGTTATTGTTGGACTGCTACTCGGAACCATTGCACTTTCTGGGTGCGAGAGCAAACAGCATAAGCTAACCAGGCTACAAGCCGAGTATGACGCAGTAAACAAACAATACTACGCAGATTGCGTTGCCCCCGCCATTGGAGGCGGAGGCGGCGGGTATTTCTCCGGGAAAAAGCCCACACTTCCAACTCCGGCACAACAGAAAGCACAGCAGCAAAAATGCGCCGTGGAACGCGCGAAAGCGGACAAACTTCTGAACCAGATCATGGCAGCCCAAACCAAATAACCGTAGAGGAGAACGAACATGAGACGCATCCCCAATAGCATCGCAACTCTGGCGATCCTTCTCGCCGGAGCCACCGCAGCCCAGGCACAGTTCGGGGGCGTCGTCTTTGACCCCACCCAATCCGTTCATGCCGTGCAGCAGATCATGCAGGCCAGTCAGCTCTACACCACGACGATGCAAATGACTCAGAACGTGATCGCGACCTACAATTTTGCGAAACAGATGGCCAGTTCGCCCGCTAGTCTTTACCAGCCCTATCTATCGCCCTCAACCTACTGGCAGACGCTCGACCAGACAGCCAATACCTACGGCAATTCCCAGGCGGTGATTAACGCCGCCAATACCGGGGTCAACGCCCAGTCCGCCTACCAGTTTTCGAGCGTGCCCCGTACCGGAATCGTCCCCGATTACAGCAGCCTCAGTACAGCAGGCCAGCAGCAGATCGCGGCGCAAGCTGCTACCACCGACCTGGGCGATTCGATCGTTGCAAGCAACCTACAGACGCTTGGAACCATGCGCGCCAATGAAATGCAACGGGAGCAGGACATCTCCGCGCTTGAGAACGCGAGTCATTCGATGGACCCAGCGCAGCAAACCGACATGGCCACCATGCAGCGCATAAACCAGGCGATGCTGCTCCAACTCCGGCAGCAGCAAGAGTCCAACCAGATCCAACAGGGAATTGCGCTGCAACAGATGATTACGTTGAAGCAGCAGCAGGATGTGATGAAGCAGGGGTTTCAGGACGCTGCCGGCTACAGCCAGTATTACCAGACGAACGTCGCTCCGGCCTATAACGGCGGAGCGCAGGCCCTGATGTATTAGCAATCAACCGTGAGCGAGGCAAAGTATGGGAATGGGATATGGCGCACTCCAATGGATCACGCAAGGCTGCGATGCGCTGACCGCAAGTGCATCGCCATCCGTCGATGCGCTGGGTCTCCACATCTGCATCGCGCTCGCCACGATCATGCTGGTTTGGTTCGGCGTGCAGGAGGCGCTGGCCTCCGCGCAGGGAGGACCGGGGTTCAACATGGGCAAGTTCCTGAGCTTCTTTATGCTCATCACCTTCGCATACACGATGGTCAAGTTCTACGACAGCAGCATTCCCGGTATTGGCTATTCGCTCAGAGGCTTCATCAATGGCGGTGCACAGTATCTCGTAACGGTGATTGGAAATGACAGCGTGACGAGCATTCAGAATGCGCTCAGTCAGGCCCAGGCAACGGGCGGCCCCGGCGTGATAAAGGCGTTGATGAATCCCTACTACGCCATTGTCTATGTCATCATTCAGGTCTTGATCGCAACGCTCGCGGCTGTTGTCAGTGTCATTGTCGCTTACGGAGCAGTCGCCAGTGCAGTGATTGGACTGCTTGGCCCCATATTCATCCCTTTTTTGGTATTCGATAAGCTGGATTTTCTTTTCTGGGGATGGCTCCGCGCCTTCATTGGCTTTTGCTTTTACAAAGTGCTGGCCGCTGCTGTTCTTAGCATCCTCGGTCATTTGCTGGCGCAGTATTACACAGAACTTGTCGGGTTTTCGGACCCAGGCAACATGGTCAAGGAACTGCCTCTTCTGATCCTCCTGGTTCTGGTCAATGTGTACATCCTCTTCAAGGTTCCAGTCATGACCGCGACCATCTTCTCAGGAAGTCATGGCGGGCATGATGGCGGTATGGGGCTGCTCACCTTTGCTCTCTTGCGAAGCATATAGCGCGGGCAGAGTCCTTTGGAGAAACCGATGAATGTCGCCACAAAAGCAACGCCAACAATTACCCGCGCAGCGGAGCGGTATCTGGAGCAGTATGGCGATCCGCTCGTCATGAACACATATCTCAAGATCACAATCCTGAGCCTTGTCATGGTATGTCTTGCCCTCACCGCGCTCGTATTCAAAAGCCAAAAGGCGCTTGCCTCGATGCGGCCCCTAATCATTCGCATCAACGATGTGGGCCGGGCCGAAGCGATCGACTATCGCAACTTCCAGTACCGCCCGCAGGAAGCGGAGAACAAGTATTACCTCACCCGCTGGGCAGAGTTGTATTTCTCGCGTAACCGATTCACCATCGAGCGCGACCAGACCGACTCTCTCTACTTCCTGAACGGCGACGTACAGCGGGCGGTAATTGCGCAGGAGCAGAAAGACAAGATCATCCAGACGTACAGAAACGACAGCACGCTCCCATATGTGGATGTAGAGGTCAAAAACATAGTGCTCGATGACTTGCGGCAATCGCCCTATTCGGCGCGAATTGAATTTGAAAAGGTATTCACGAATCCGTCGGACCACACCGAACTCAAGCGGGAGCGATGGACCGCCAGCGTCACCTATGTCTTCCGCGAAAACGTGAAAAACAACGAGCTGGCTGTAAACCCTCTGGGGCTGACCATCGTGCGCTTCCGGGCCGATCAAGCATTTGGGGAATGACGATGCGGCGACTACTTACCGTGTTAAAGCGTGATTATCGTCAATTCGGGGATGAGCCTGAAGTGACGCACATTCATCGTTGCCACAGAGTAGCCATGCTCCAGCGCGGTGGCTCCGATCAGAAGGTCAACGGAAGGAATAATGACGCCGCGCGAACTCTGCTCGCCGTCGATCTTTCCCGCAAGGAGGGCCGTCGCCTTGGTGTAAGGCACAACCTCCACCTCGATCAACAAATCGTCAATGTATTGCTGACGGCGGTCTCGGACCAGCGGAGCTTGTGCGCGCCAGATGGCATGAACCAGTTCGGTGAGACCCACTGCAGAGAGTGCGACGCGCTGATCTCCGACAACAGAGACAATCTGCCGGAAAAGCTGTGCCACCGTGTCCCCTCTACGCTCAGCGGCGATCACGACGCTGGAATCGAGGATCAATCCCATGGATTCCGCAACGGTTCTGGATGGCTGTTGATAACCGCTTCAAGATCGCGTCCAAAGTCGCCGTCGAGAGTCGCCGTCGAGCGGCGTGATTCGGCGGCTGCAATGGTTTCCGATAACAGACGGCCCGGCCCTGGCAACGTCGTAGCGGAACGCACCACCACGAGCGGAGCGGCGTCCGAATCGATCATAACCTCTTCACCCGCACGCGCACGGGCGAGAACGCCGGCAAAATCGCGTACAGCCTCGGCTTCTGAGATGTGGACAATTGCCATGGTTCTGATGATACCCGCTGTCCGTTCCCAATGCCATCTGTATCTCCGCCCGCATCCTCCGGGCCGACCAGCCGTTCAGCTAAAGAAAAGAACGGCATCTCACGGCGATGCGATTTCCAATCTTGCTGACAATTCGGCTGCCTTACCTGACATGCTTTCGCGCACGGTGGCGCGGACGAAGGAGAGCCTTCGAGCACGCAACGACGGTGGTGGACTGCACTCTTCTTGCGGAGGCTTCGATAGCTCGAATCAAGCTGCAATGACGGCGAACTTCTTCGACCAGGGCGCAGATGAAAACTTTGCTCCGGCATGTGTCTGCCGTTTTGTATCCCGCCTTTTGCTCGGTCACGGCTTCGGGGCCTTTCCGTCGCCCGGCGGCACTCGGTCTTCTGCTTCGTTCGCCACTGCGAACGCCCTGCGGGTCACGGTTCCTCCCCGAACAAGTTTGCAAGCAGCGGCAAAGTACGCCACGCAAACTTCTTCCGGGCCCCTCCCAGAAAGCAGACCTTCGGCGCTTGGGAGCCGGGCCCACTCGCCAGGCTTCGCCCAGTGTGACCCGATCAAGTTCGGGAAATTCAACAAACGGAGACACGACCATGTATCAGAACAAAGTCAACCTCATCGGCTTCTTAGGTGGCGACGCAGAAGTCCACACCGCCAACAACCGCAGCTTTACCACGCTTTCCGTGGCCACCAAGTCCAGCTACAAGGACAAGAAGAGCGGCCAGTATGTCTCGCACACCGAGTGGCACCGTTGCATCGTCTTCGGCAAGCTCTCGGAGTTCGCCAAGACCCTCACCAAGGGCGCACATGTCCAGGTGGAAGGCGAGCTGCGCAGCCGGGAATACAACAGCAAGAAGACGGACGCCAAGCAGCGCGTCTGGGAAATTCGAGTCGATTCGATTTTGAAGCTCGACCGCGGCGAGAAGGCCGCCCCGGAAGAGACGGAGAACGATGAGTTCAACCCGGAGGAAGGGGCCGCGTAGGCCCTTCCTCTTCAATCGTGGAAGCCTGGCTCCCCGCTGGGCTTCCATCTTCGTGAGGTTCCCGCTAATGAGCTTCGAGTTGATCCTTCCATTCCTTCGCCCCATAGAGCCGCTGTTGCTCGACGATAGCATCAGCGAAATCATGGGCAATCCCGACGCTTCATGGTGGTACGAGCGCGACGGCATCGTGCGTTGCGAAGCATCCATCTCCTTCGACGCAGATAGGCTTCGCACTGGCCTCGAAGTCATCGCCAATCAACTTGGCAAGAAGCTGGACGAGGACAATCCCGTCTTGCACGCGCAGCTCCCGGACGGCAGTCGTCTCGCGGCGGTCATTCCTCCCGTTGTGCGCCCCGCTCCGGCGCTGACCATCCGGAAGTTCACCAGCCGCCATTACAAGGTCGATGACCTGATCGCTCACGGCACGCTGACGCGTCCTCTCGCTGACTTTCTTGAGGCGCAGATCCGCAGCGGAAAGACGCTGCTCATCAGCGGCGGAACCGGTTCGGGTAAAACCACGCTCTTGCGAATACTGGCGAACGCCATCCCCGAACAGGAGCGCATCGTTGTCATCGAGGATACTTCCGAGCTTCACATCCAGAAGCCCAATATCCTGGCCGTGGAATGTCAGACCGATACCTTCAAAGCTGCCATCTCGTTTGATGATCTGCTGAAGTCCGCTCTCCGCTGGCGACCGGACCGGATCATCCTTGGCGAAGTCCGAGGAATCGAAGCGCGGACGTTGCTCGATTCGTTCAATACCGGGCACTCCGGCTCCCTCGCAACCATCCATGCAAACTCGGCGGCAAAGGCGCTCCGCCGCTTCGCCAACCTCGTCCTCCGCAGCCACCAACAAACCACCTATGAGGACATTGAAGCCGAGATTGGCGAGGCGGTCGATTTCGTCGTCCACATCGAGCGGCAACCTGGTCGTCGCGTCATCCGCGAAGTCCTCCGGCTGGATAACTATGATCGACGCTCTCAGCAGTTCAAGATGGAGCACGTATTCAGAGCCGATGCTCAAACCTCAACGGAGGTAATGCCATGCTGAAACCCATCCCCAAACCAGAGTTTCCGAGCGACGAATCGGCCTACATTTTCGTCGCCCTTCGAGCTGGTGTAGACGCCGGTAAACTCACCCAAGAACTTGTCTCCCGACACCCCGATGATCTCAGTTCAGTGAAGCGTCTTGTGGACACCGCTTCGGCCTACCTCTGGCTTGCCGGAGGCGCACCCATTGCCGACGTTCTAACCGTGCTGGAAGTCCGCCATCGGTTCCACCTTTCCAGCGCCGATTGCCAAGTGTATGCCACCGAGATTCTCTGGGCTGCTCAACACCATATTGAGGCCACCAGACTGAACCGCATTCCAGACCGAAAGGAGCCCGATCATGCCTTTGCTTGAGATCGTCCAAACCACCCATGTCAACACCACCATCCGGCTTGATGAATCGACCGCGATTCAGGTCGATCAGTACGCCGCTTTCCTGCACGCTTCCGCCGACGAAGTCGTGGACAAAGCTCTGGCCTATGTCTTCGCCAAAGACCGCGACTTCCAGGAGTTCCTGCGGACCCCGGAAGCCGCTCATGTTCGGCCAAGTCTTCGCGTTCGCCGGATGCAACAAAACGGCGTTGTTACGGGGCCTGTAAACAGCACCGTGCAGCCAGCCAAACCAATCGAGGCCGTCCATGATTTACGCTCGCGCAGCTAATGGTATGGCTGTAGGTATCCCGTTCGGTGCTTCGCACCGGGTTTATTTCGACACTCCACCCCTGAAAGGGTTGCGTTTGGAACCGTTTCGGTTCCATTTGGGATCGTGCAGAAACAACGGAGTTTATCGGCGCGGCGTTTGATTTTTGGTTCCATTCGGAACCATGCTTGTCGAACCGATTTTGGAGGAAAACGATGCCAACTGACTTGTTGCAATTCGAGACTCGGCTGCGGCAGAGCAAAGGCCGCGAAGCTCGCACGCAAAGCATTGCGACACGCTTCACGCCAGCCGAGGAACAGGTGTTATTGAAGACTGCGGAAGCGTGTGGGCAGAACCTGCGCGAGTGGGCGCGGGATGTGTTGCTGCGCGAAGCAAAACAGTCAAGCGACTCCGCCAGTACCGGGGCATTGATGACGGAAATTGTCGGCTTGCAACTCTTTTTGACCGATGTTCTTCAGCCCGTGGCGTGTGGCGAGCAAATGAGTCCACACCAATATGAGGAATTGATGCGGCAGGTGAAGGCCAGCAAGCAGCAGGCTGCCCGCGAGGTCATCGCGCAGCACGTTGCCGACAATAAGGGGCAGACCCATGACTGAATCACACTGGGGAAGAAAAGAGAGCATTGTCTGGCCGCCGCACAATCCCATCTATACCTATGGCGCGGTCTTCCTCGCGTTGATTGCGACCGGAGTTTTTCTCTACCTGCACTTTACGTTTGCCCTCTCTCCGCTCCAGCAGTATTACCTGCCGGTCTACCTCAAAGCATCTATGGTTCCGAGCTTTCGCGCTTCAGCCAACTACCAGATGCTGCTGGTCTCAGATGGCAGAGGACATGCCTGGTATGCCACGGACAAGGATGTTGTTTCCGGCTCGACACCACAGCCCGGTGGGAAGCGTTTGCCGCTGGCGTTGTCGGCTTCGGCGAAGCAAAATGGCATCGTCTATCTCTCCCGCAGCGTTCCCGCCAACTATCAAAATAACTCGCTGCGAAGCTACCTGAAGCAGCAAATTTATGGTGGCGCTGGCGTTGTGGATATCTTCGAGCGGCCGCTGCTTTTCGGACTGCTGGCACTTCTCGCCCAGCTTCCGCTTTCCATTCTCAAAGACATTCGACGCCGCAAGCAAATGAAGTATGGACGCCGCCTGAAAGGGCCGATCCTTGTTACGCCGAAAGAGTTCAACAAGGCATTTGAGGGCACCGGCATCGGGATCAAGACGGATGGCTGCAAGGAGATGCTTCGCATTCCAATCCGTGCCGAGGACCAGCACTTCGAGATCATCGGGGACACGGGCAGCGGGAAGACCACGATCATCATGCAGATGCTGCGGCAGATTCAGGCGCGTGGTCACTCCGCCATTCTTTATGACCCAGCCTGCGAGTTCATTGAGCGGTTCTACGATGAAAAGCGCGGCGACATTGTGCTCAACCCGTTGGACCGTCGTTGTCCGTACTGGGGGCCGTCGGAGGAACTGGTACGGCGTGCGGAAGCACGCACCGTCGCGGCTTCGCTCTTTCAGCCGACGAGCGACAAAAAGGGCGAGTTCTTCATTGAAAGTCCGCAGAAAATCTTCGCGCATTTACTGCTGGAGTTGCCGACCCCGCAACAATTGATCGAGTGGATGTCGCACCCGGAAGAGATCGACCGCCGCGTCAAGGGAACCGAACTTGCATCGTTGATCGAGCCGTCCGCTCCGCAGCAGCGCTCTGGCGTGCTCGGCTCTCTGAGCCTGGTCGCCGATAGCTTTCGTCTATTGCCCAGGAAGGCCGAAGCCAAGACCGAATGGACGGCGCGAGAATGGTCGGAGAAGCGGCAGGGGTGGATATTCATCACTTCCCAGCCCGCCGAGCGGGAAGCGCTTCGTCCGCTGCATAGTCTTTGGATCGACATGCTCGTTCTCCGGCTGCTCAGTTCGCCGAAGCCCGAACAGCATCCAGTCTGGTTTGTGCTGGACGAGCTGGCCAGCTTGCAGAAACTGCCGCAGCTCCATACTGCCATCACGGAAAACCGCAAGTCCCGCAACCCAATTGTTCTCGGCTTTCAGGGCAAAGCCCAGCTTGAGGTGATGTATGGGCATCTGGCGGAAGTCATGCTTTCGCAGCCTGCCACGAAGATTTTTCTGAAGACTGGGGAGCCGGATGCCGCCGAATGGGTCAGCTGCGCCATTGGCAAAGTAGAGATCGAACGCATGAAGGAAACGCACTACGACGGCAGCCGCAGCGGGCGCAACTTTGCGCTCGACCGGCAGACGGAGCCGCTCGTCCTTGATTCTGAAATCAGCGGACTGGAGCCGATGCACGCGTATCTGAAGCATGGGAATTACGTGGCGCAGTTTTCCTTTCCGAAGCTTGAAATTCCGCCAACGAAGGCAAAGTTTATCGAACGCCTGGAAGACGACTACATCATCCGGCAACCGCGCAAGGAACAGCCTCCCACTGCAAAGACCGATGACCACCAGGTCACTGCCGTCCGAGTGGCGCAGGCGATTCCTGCCGAGGAACGGAAACGCCCGCAAGCCGTTGACAGGCCGGAAGCGGAGCCAGAGAAGCAAAAATCCTTCACGTTTGGTCCGAGGATTTGAGCCATGTTGACCATCTCGAAACCACTCTCCGCTGGCCAGGCGCAGAACTATCACCAGAAAGAGTTCACTGCTAAAGAGCAGAATTACTGGTCGCAGCGTGGTGTCATTGCCGGGCAGTGGCAAGGCCAGCTCGCTTCGCAATTCGGACTCACTGGAAATGTTTCCGCAGAGGACTTCGCGCGTTTGAGCCAGGGCAAGCATCCACAGACCGGCGAACAACTTGTCCGCCAGCGTGCCTCCTATGAATACCAGGATGCCGATGGCAAAACCATCAAGGCAATGGAGCACCGGGCCGGATGGGACGCGACTTTCTCCGCGCCGAAATCTGTTTCACTTACCGCGCTGGTTGGCGGGGATGACCGCGTGCGCGCAGCCCATCGGGAAAGCGTCCGCGTGGCTCTCGAACAACTGGAGCATTACACGCAGGCCCGCATTGGCGGGAACCATCCGCCGGAGACCACAGGCAAGTTTATCGCTGCAAAGTTTGAACATGATACAGCCCGGCCCGTGGATGGTTATGTCGCGCCGCAACTCCATACCCATGCCGTTATCTTCAATCTCACAGAACGCGATGGAGGTCAGGCCCGCGCCGTCCAGCCGCAGAGTTTATTTCAATCGCAGCAGTTTGCCACGGCGGTCTACCAGTCGGAGTTGATGTACCGGCTTCGCCAGCTTGGTTATGAAATCACGCCCGGCAGAAGCGGCGCACCGGAGATCAAAGGCTACACGCAGGAATACCTCGACGCATCCAGCCCGCGCAGCCAGCAGATTCGGGAGTATCTCGAACGCACGGGCCGCACTGGCAAAGAGGCCGCCGAAATCGCCGCGCACTTCACACGCGACAGAAAAGAGATGCACTCGCCCGGTGAGGTCATGGCTGCCCATCGCAAGCTGGCCGCCGATTATGGACATCAGTCGGACGCTGTTGTCCGTGCCGCGAGAGAACGGTTGCATCAACAGACCCAATCCGTTCCACCAGAGCAGCGCGTTCGGGAGGCACTGACCTTCTCTCGTGACAAGAATTTCGAGCGCGAGGCCGTTATCGACGAACGCGCTTTGGTTCGCGACGCACTCCGTCGCGGCATGGGCGATGTGACCTATCCACAGGTGCGCGCGAATCTCAACGCTCGCCTTGCTTCCGGTGAATTTCAGATTGTGGAGAGATCTCAAAGCCTGCCAGGCCGCCAGTTCACCACAGCAAAAACCATCGAGGCCGAACATGAGATTGTTCGGCGAATGCGCGAGGGACAGAAACAACTCAAGCCCGTGATGACCCGTTCTGAAGCCATCCAAGTGGCTGATCAGTATCCGCACCTCAACCACGCCCAGAAGAGCGTGGTCGAGGATGTTTTGAGTTCTCCCGACCGCATTCATGGAATTCAGGGAGTCGCCGGAGCAGGCAAGACGACTACTCTTGCCGTGCTGCGAGGTGCAGCCGAGGCCCAAGGCTATGAAGTCACAGGCCTCGCGCCAACCTCTCGCGCCGCGCGACAACTGAACGAAGCAGGCATCGAGGGTGGAACTCTGCAAGGTTTTCTTGCCCAATCAACGAAACCGGAGAATCAGGAGCAGAAGCATTTCTATTTTATTGATGAATCCAGCCTCGCCAGCACCAACCAGATGCGCGAGTTCCTTGCACGCATTGGCCCGAACGACCGCGTGCTTTTGATTGGGGACATCCGTCAGCATCAGGGTGTCGAAGCTGGCCGCCCTTTTGAGCAATTGCAGGAGGCCGGAATGCGAACCGCCAAGCTCGATGAAATCATTCGCCAGAAAGACCCGGCACTGAAGTCTACGGTCGAACTGCTGGCGACGGGCCAGGTCTCCGCTGCGCTCGACGCACTGCAACAGCAGGGCCGTATCAAGGAGATTCCGAATGCAGAAGAACGCATCCGGGCCATTGCAAAAAGCTACGTTGAATCGCCAGAAAAGACCCTCATTGTTTCACCGGACAACGCATCCCGCCGCGAGTTGAATGTTGCCGTGCGGCAGGAATTGAAGTCCAACGGAGCCGTTGCCCAGGAAGACCATCCCATTCGCGTTCTCATCCAGCGCCAAGACATGACTGGCGCGGAACGCGCATGGGCCAGCCACTACGAAATCAACGATGTGGTTCGCTATGCACGCGGCAGCAAGAATGCCGGAATCGAAGCTGGCTCCTACGGTACGGTCATCGCGATCAACGCATCGGCAAACCTGCTTACCGTTGAAAGAGCGTCCGTCGAACTCGCCACCTACGATCCGCGCCGACTGACCGGTGTCAGCGTGTACCGCGAAGTCGCACATGAATTTTCTGTTGGCGACCGCATTCAATTCACCGCGCCGGACAAGTCGCTGGGCGTCGCCAATCGCGACCTTGCCATCATCGAAGCCATCCATCCCGATGGTCGAATCACTGCACGACTCGACAACAATCGCCAGATCGAATTCAACGCCACTGAGCATCGCCACTTCGATCATGGCTACGCCGTCACCAGCCACAGTGCCCAGGGTCTGACCGCCGAGCGTGTTCTCATCCATGCCGACACCAGCGTTCATCCCGACCTGCTCAATTCCCGCTTCGGTTATGTCTCCTTCTCCCGCGCCAGTCACGAAGCCACTCTCTTTACCAACGATGTTGCCAAACTCACCCCGCAACTCAGCGCCGATGTCAGCAAAACTTCCGCGATTGAAATCAACCAGGCCCCATCCGTCGCCCAGGGAATTGGAATCGGGCTGTGACAGATGCAGATGCCTGAGCGAGTTGGTCAAAGCGAGCTTCACGGACGGGTCGCAAGTGATAACTCGCTGCGTTATAGAAGCATCGGTTCTGGTTCCAATGGAAGACTCGCCACAACAGTTCATCGAATGTGCAATCTACCAAGCCAGATGGGTGAGGGCCATGGCTATGGGTCCAGCATCTGGCGGGCCTGTCCGTTTCTATTGATATGCGAGCCGCTCATGGCGGTGCGGAATGTGGAAGACTCCCCGTCTCACAGGTTGCGGGTTACTTTGAAAAATATTAGAACACTCTAAACCTATTATAATATTCTAAGCTAGCTCAAGCTGGATGGAGGATGAGATGCAGGAAATTGGAGCTTTCGAGGCGAAGAACACTCTAGGCGCATTACTCGACCGCGTTCAGGGTGGAGAAGAGATTCTAATAACTAGACACGGCAAGCCCGTGGCACGACTGATCCCTCACTCTGGCGGCATTGACCGCGCTCAGGCGCTCGCGGCGGCAAAGCGCATCAGGGCACGGTCATCTCAATTCAAGGTGACGTTCGATTGGAACCTGATGAAGGAAGACCGCGATCAAGGCCGTCCATGAGTTTGGTCCTCGACACATCGGTGACGATGGCATGGGTGTATGCGGATGAAATGAGCCGTCCGGTCCGTGAAGTCTTCGACCAGGTGACGGAAAGTGGCGCTTGGGTGCCAAGCCTTTGGCGTTTGGAGATTGCGAATGTGTTGGAGATGGGTGTGCGGCGGGGCCGTCATGACGCGGCGTTTCTAGAAATGACCTTAGCTGACCTTACGCTTCTCTCGATTCAGGTAGACCCCCACACAAATGATCGAGCTTGGGGCGCGACGCTCAGGCTCGCCGAACGGCATCGGCTCACGGCATACGACGCAGCATATCTGGAGCTGGCTCTGAGGCGTGGCCTGCCATTGGCGACCCTGGATCGTGAACTGCGCGTGGCGGCTAAAGCAGAGAATGTAACGTTGCTTGGCGAGTGAGGGGCGCCCAGCCTTGTGAGAGGCATTTTTAACAGGCGTTCGATGGTAATGTTAATTTCTGCTGGAATAAAACTCATATGGACCACTGCTTAGTTACGAAAACTTGAGTCGAGGCCAGCTAATTTACCCGGCCCCCTAGCTCAACCGGGTTGATTTGTTCCTGGCTCTTTGCGGCCAGCAGCACAGTGAAAGCTTTCTTATTAGGGGTGTCCATCATGCCTGGCTGCTGATACTCAGGTACAATTTCCTTCACCTTCTGCCGGATCGAAACAGCACCCGCATCCAGAAGTTTCGCCAGTTGTTGGAGTTGAGTTTTCAGTTTCGGCCAGCTCACGATTCTACCTTTGGCCACGCGCAGTCCATCGATCGATGTAGGCACCATTCCTTCATCGTCGTAGAACAACTCCTCGTATAGCTTCTCGCCTGGTCGCAATCCTGTGTAATGGATTGGTATGTTCGCTTCTGACTTACCGGTAAGACGCATGAGCATCTTGGCCAGATCGACAATTTTGATGGGTTCTCCCATGTTCAGGACATAGATCTCTCCATCCCCCCCCAAAACAGAGGCTTGAAGAACCAGAGATACGGCCTCGCTAATGGCCATAAAGAACCTTGTCATTTCAGGATGCGTAATGGTTATGGCATTCCCTCGTGCTATCTGAGACTTAAAAGTTGGAACAACGCTGCCTTGAGAACCCAGCACGTTACCGAAGCGTACAGAAATGGATTTCAATGTGTTGGATGGACGCGAGGCGACTAGTAGCTCACCTATACGCTTCGTGCAGCCCATAAAGCTCGATGGGTTCACTGCTTTGTCGGAGGAAATCAGGACAAAGCGATCACAGCCAGCTTCCTCTGCAATCTCCAATAGTTTCCAGAGGGCAATCACGTTGTTCCGGGTGGCTTCTGCGACGTTGGCCTCGACAAGAGGTACATGCTTGTAGGCTGCGGCATGGAATATCACCTGCACTTGGTTCTCGGTAAGCACTTTTTTCATGGTGCCTGTATTTGCTGCGTCGGCCATCCAGAGGTGGAACTTCTTTTCCGAAGATGCATCAGTCAAAGCCTCCAGGCTTTCGCCGAGATGGAACAGAGCGGTCTCATCTCGGTCGATGCAGATGAGTTTTTCTGGACCGCATTGTAGAATCTGGCGACAAAGTTCAGAGCCGATGGAACCTGCAGCTCCAGTTACCATAACGACCTTATCTGCAAGGTACTCGATCACAGGCGCCAAGTCGAGTTCAACCTTATCGCGACCTATAAGGTCATCCACGTCCGTATCTTTGAAGGTGTTCACCGACATTCGTCCCGATAGTATGTCGCTGAGAGACGGGACGCTACGAAATTTTACTTTTGTATCGGAGCATATCTGCACGATGCGGTTCAATTGTGTTTTTGTCGCAGACGGAACTGCAATCAGTACTTCGTGAATGTCATAGCGCGGCACAAACGAAGGAAGTTGGTCTATAGAACCGAGTACAGCAATGCCGTGTACGCTGGTACCGTGTTTATTGCGGTCGTCATCCACGAACCCTACAAGCTGAAACCCGGTGTTCGATCCACGGAGCTCCTTGGCAAGCATGTGACCCGCGAACCCAGCGCCAACGACAATTGCCCGGACGGACTTGTCATTGCCAGGTCGATTGGTTCTTACGCGATTAAACAGAAGCACTACAGCGGCCCGCAAAGCAACAAGGAAGGATGTCGTAAAAATCAGCTCAATGATGTAGATGGAAAGCGGGAACGCCTTGTTCGCCAAAACGCCACGTTCGATGGCCATGAAAATCATCGATCCAGCGATTGTCGCTTGTAATACCCGCACCAGATCGGTCGGCCCCGAGTATCTCCAATAGCCGTGCAGTGAATGGAACAGGTAGAGGCCGATGAGCCGTGCAACCAGCAGCAGCGGTATGGCTGGCCACAGAACCGCTGTGTAGCGGAAGTGGAATTCAAACCGGACCAGCCAAGACAGGATTAACGATGCAAGTATTGCGCCTGCTTGAACGGTTACAGGCTTCCAATACCTTTTAAGACGATGCATATTTCTCCATTTTCCCTTCCCGAGACAGCGAAGCTTAACTGTCGGGAGTTCAAAGAGAAATTAAACGCAAGGCTATAATATCCTTTTGACGGTGTCAACAGTGTATTGGAGCGAAGACTCTGAAAGGGTTGGGTGGACCAGGAACATGAGGCTTGTCTCCCCGAGTTCCTTCGCCACTGGTCGGGGCGGATGCTCCCATCCAGAGTTCTTGAAGGCCTTTTCCTCATAGATTTCGCTGCAACTGCCGACCATACAGGGTACACCTGCATTACAGATTTCCAACATGATTCTGTCGCGCGACCACCCGGATCGCAGCCTTTCTGGGCGAATAAAGGTGTAAAACTTGTAGTAAGAATGCCCGATCGAGGGATCTGGAAGAGGGACACGCAAGCCTGGAAGCTCAGCGAAAGCTTCGCTGAGCATTTTGGCATTCTGTCGGCGTTTGGCAACCCATGCAGGCAACTTTCGCAGCGCAACTCGTCCGATTGCGGCTTGCATTTCGGTCATACGCCAATTGGTTCCGAATGATTCATGGAGCCAACGGACGCCGGGCTTGTGATGACGGTTGTACACAGCCTCGTAGCTCTTGCCATGATCTTTGTAGGCCCAGGCAGCCTTCCAGAGCGTCTCATCGTTCATCGCCAATAGGCCACCCTCACCGCCTGTGGTGATGATCTTGTCTTGGCAGAACGAGAATGCAGCAACATCTCCCATCGAGCCAACCGGGTGTCCCTTGTACGTGGCTCCGTTTGCTTGGGCGCAGTCCTCAATCACTTTTAAGTCATGGGCTTTTGCCAGATCGAGGATTGGATCCATATCACACGGCCATCCGGCTAGGTGGACAACGATAATTGCCTTGGTTCGGGGAGTCAGAACAGCACGGATGGTATCGACAGTCACGTTCTGACTGTCTCTGTCGACATCCGCCATGACCGGGCGCGCGCCGACACTTACGGCGCAACTTGCCGATGCAATAAAAGTACGGCTCGATGTGACGACTTCATCTCCGGGGCCGATATTGAGGGCTCGCAGAGCGAGTTCCAGTGCAACAGTACCATTCGCCAAAGCAATGGCATGTTTCACCCCGATAGACTCGGCATACTCGTGCTCAAATTTTCGACACTCTTTACCAGTCCAGTAATTGACCTTTCCAGACTCCAGGACTCTGCAAACTGCTTCAATCTCATCTTTCTCGAAGAAGGGCCACGGCGCAAAGCTGCATGCCGCCACAGTGGCATCAAGAGCTGCTGTCGTTTCTGTAGTTACCCCAGTGTGCATCTTTATGCATTCCTCACAATCGGCTTTGCAGGAATTCCGGCCACCGTTGTCATCGGTTCTACGTCTTTATTGACAACCGCTCCTGCACCTATAGTCGCGTTCTCCCCAATCGTAAGGTATTGTAAGACTTGGGCACCCGTTCCAACCAACACACCTTTGCCAATCTGGACGCCACCAGAGATATTTGCGGCGCGGTAGAGGGCACTTCCCGCTCCAATTCGTGCCTCGTGCCCGATTGTGCATGACAAATCCACCATCGAAAACGCTCCAAACACAACATTCACAGTGGCAATCACGCCAGCACAAAGGATAACGCCTTCTTCCAACTTACAAGTCTCTGCATCGAATCGCACAGAAGGATGCACGATGGCTGGCCATTCCATGTTAGGAAAGCGGCATTTCAGTTCCTCTGCGACTCTTAAGCGAGCTGGGGGGGTACCGATCCCGATAGCCAGTGCATCGATGTGGTTGGCATCCAGCCAGTCGATTTCGCCCAGTACCTCACTGTCGCGCGATCCAAGCTTCCCACGATCGCTCACCAGAAAACCTGCAACCTCAAAAGGCTCGCATTGTTGCTTGGGATCAGCGGCGATCTCGGACAATAGCCAACGGACTTCTCGTGCAAATCCGCCAGCGCCAATAATTGCAATACGCCTCATTTGCGTTCCTTTTGTAGTTCAGATGAAGCGGAGATGAATTCCGTCCCACTCATACTGTGGCTGTTACCCATAAACTCGGGCATTGTGACGTGATTTGTATTGGAGATTCCGTGGCGAAGCAACACCTTCCCAATCGTCAAGAAGAGAATTTTAATATCCAGCCATAAACTCCAGTGATCTACGTACCACACATCATATTCGAACTTCTTGCTCCACGCGATTGTATTTCGGCCATTCACTTGCGCCCACCCTGTAATTCCTGGTAGCACTTCGTGCCTGCGCGCTTGCTCCGGGGTGTAGCGATCAAGGTACTGCGTCAGCAGCGGACGAGGGCCGACGAGACTCATGTCACCCTTCCACACGTTCCACAATTGTGGGATCTCATCGATGCTTAAAGCGCGGAGCATACGCCCCAACCTCGTGAGCCGCTGTTCGTCCGGCAACAATTCGCCGTTAGAGTCGCAGGTGTCATTCATGGTGCGAAACTTGTAAAGCGTGAACGTCTTTCCGTGAATGCCAGGACGAAGCTGTTTGAATAGCGCAGGCGCGCCGAGCCTATAGCGGATGAGGAGAGCTGCGGACGCCCACACTGGGAAACTAAGTATCAGCAAAATTGACGCTGTGATTCGATCAAAAGTATACTTTACGAATTTTCTCCATCCCCGCTGTTTGGTTGCAACAAATTCTCGCAGGAGCTTCGAATAATCCGCCAACATCGCCTCCCAAACGATTTCGCGCCGGAAGTTTTGAGTTACCCAGTCGCTCCCTGCGCGTCCCATGCGCTTTCGCAAATCGGGGTCATCAAGAAGCCTACCGATTGCACTTTGTAGTTGATCGACATCGCCGACAGGAACCACAAATCCAGTGACTCCGTTGATTACAGAATCGATTGCACCGGTAGCGTTGCTCGCCACAACCGGGACCTCGGCAACCTGGGCCTCAAGCGGAACCCCGGGGAACCCTTCACGGCGCGATGGAAAGACCAAAACATCCATCATGGAGTAATAGGGGGCGACATCGCTGACAAATCCTGTCTGGATGACGTTGGGATCAGAGTCTATCGAAGAACGCAGGTCATTAGGTACTGGATCCCCAGATTCATAATCACCCACCATAAGCAACCTCAAATCCGGATTGTCTGCTTTCAGGCAGATAAACGCGCGATACAGTTCCTCAACACCTTTATCGCGGGTAAAACGTCCTACAAATCCGACTACCCGCGCCTCCGCCGGAATTCCTAATGCCGAACGTAAGCTCTCTGCTTTTGTGCTGTACTTGCTCAAGGAGGTGAAACGCGGGATGTCTATCCCATTCGATGTCCCATTTCCCACGACGCACGTCTTGCGAGGCCGTGCGATTCCGAGATCCGTCACATTCCTTTGAAGACTATGGCTTACACAGCGGACGCTATCTGCCAGTTTGCAACTAATTCTTTCTGTCAACAACAATAGCCAACGCTTCCATCCAGATGTGGTTTCTAACCGAAGTCCACGTAATGTATAGATCACACAGGGAACACCCGCTATCTTGGCAGCGAGCGTACCAAGCAGCCCGGCCTTGGGGGTGCCGACGTTCACAATATCTGGACGCAGCCTCCGGAAGAGCCTCCAGAGCGCCCATAACGAGCGCATGTCCCGCAGAGGAGAAATCTCCCTCTCCATGGGTATCGCCCACGTCTCAAGGCCGGTGTTTTTCATACTCGTCAGCTCAGACCCAGGGCTGGATACCATTGTTACATCAAATCCGTGTTCCGCAAGATAGGGAAGCTGACCTTCAAAGAATTTCGTACTCATGGCAACCGTGACCACGCAAACGAGTCTCGGCTTCCTGCCAAGTATTGCAGAGACATTTTGCATAGTGGGATCACTCAGAGTATCGACTGACTCTAGATCGGAGCAATATTTTTCCTGGTTAGGAATAAAAATCTCCACGCCGCTGATTCTATTGGAATTTACAAAACTTGTAAGGAACATTTGCCGGGTTGGGATACATCCTCTGCGATCTCTAACCACGCTTGAAACATCAACACATCCCACAAGGGATATTGCAAATTCCGATGGCCCGACAGATGCTCTTCCCACTTTTGCCGAATCGGCAAGGGATTGAAAAATCCCTCCTGCCGCAAGCGCGATTCGTTCAATAAACCTTCCGCCCAGTCCCGCAACGGCCCACGCAACCAGGAATCAATCGGCACGCCAAAACCCATCTTCGGACGCTCCATGAGTTCCTTGGGAACATACTTATAGAGCACCTGCCGCAGAAGCCACTTTCCCTGGCTCTCTCGAATCTTCATCGACATCGGTAAATGCCAGGCAAACTGCACCACGCGATGGTCGAGAAAAGGTACGCGGGTTTCCAGGCTCACCCCCATTGCCGCTCGATCCACCTTGACCAGGATGTCGTCTGGCAAATAACTTATGGCATCCAGATACATCATGTGTTGCTCGAACTCATGAATGGTTGGCCAGTTGGCGCGGGACGTCAACGCGGTGGACGGCTCGATGGCTCCGATGACAACATCAGCAGGCTGTTTCCAGTGCGACACTAGACCCCGATAGATATCCTCCGGACTGCCACCTCCTGCCAGAAGATCTGCCAGTTTGTGGGCCTTGTCCCCAGGGAGGGCCATGCGCAGTCGTGATGGCAGGAACCCTGAAACCGGACTATACAGCCGGTTCCATGCACGAGGTGAGAATGCACTCAAGCCTGCCGCCGCAAGCTTGCGCAAAGCAGGTGGAATGCGCCCCATCCGGGAGATGGAAGAAGCCCACGAGTAACGATTGTAGCCACCAAATAACTCATCCCCAGCATCCCCCGACAAGGACACGGTAACGTGCTGCTTCGCCAGTTGCGAGACCAGAAAGGTTGGAATCTGTGACGAGTCAGAAAATGGCTCATCGTATAGCGTTGGCAATCGCGGGATGACGTTCATGGCGTCATTCGGTGTAACATACAGCTCCGTGTGCTCTGTTCCCAGATGCCGCGCCACCGCCTTGGCGTGTTCCGCTTCGTTATAGCCCTGCTGATGCGATCCGATGGTGAAGGTCTTCACCGGCTGGTTGGATTGAGTCTGCATCAACGCCACAATTGTCGAGGAATCGATCCCGCCTGATAAGAATGCTCCCAGCGGCACGTCGGCGATCATTTGTAGGCCGATGGCCTCCAGCAAATGCGTTTCCAGTGCCGTAACGGCTTCCGATTCGCTGCCACTGAACGGCTGCGCTTGCCCCTGCTCGACCACCTCGCGCAGCGACCAGTAGGGCGTCGGCCCACCATCCCTCTGGCCTGGCAGGAGCTTCAGGTACGTTCCCGGTAATAGCTTGCTGAGGCCCTTATAAATGGAATACGGGGCGGGTATGCAGTTGTGGCGCAGCAGCAGAGTGATCGCGTTCCGGTCAATCTCGCCACGAAACGCCGGATGCGCCCGGAGCGCCTTAAGTTCTGAGCCAAACAGGAAAACGTCATTCTGCCAGCCGTAATAGAGCGGCTTTTCGCCCATGCGGTCACGTGCAAGATACAGCGTCCGCTCCGCCCGGTCCCACAGCGCAACGGCAAACATCCCCACGGTTTTCTTCAGTGTGGCTTCTACTCCCCACGCCTCAAACCCCGCCAGCAGCGTTTCCGTGTCCGAATGTCCACGCCACGCGATATTTCCTTCGCGCTCCAGTTCACTGCGCAATTGCAGGTAGTTATAGATTTCCCCGTTGAATACGATCACGTAGCGCCCGGACGCCGACACCATCGGCTGATGCCCAGCAGGGGAAAGATCCAATATGGACAGTCGCCGAAATGCAAATGCCATGCCCGCTTCCGCGTCAACCCAAACGCCGGAGTCGTCTGGACCACGATGGGCGATTCGCTGCGCCATGGCGGTTGCCGTCGCCTTTGCGTCCGAAGCAGAAAATCCGCCAGCCTTCCAGAAACCGGTCAATCCGCACATTGAATGTAGCCCTTTCGCTGATAACTGGCGGATTTCTTGGAGCATTGTAGAGCCGTTGAGAAATCTGAAATCTAAATTGATCTACCTTAACGTTCAACTGCCATACTGAATACAAGAGCTTTACACAATAAGTCTGAGACTTAATCAGAGCTTCCCTAGCGAGGAAAAGTCCTCCAGAACATTGCGACTATAATATGTGACCGTTACGAGGCCAATGCTCGTCACAGAGGAACCCTCTGACCAAGTCGATCAAAAATCGCATCCCAGATGGCTCGCACTATATATCTCGCCTTCGAAAACTTATCTTGCTCCGCCAGAAATATCCTGACCGCATCGTATACCATACGCTTCAAGTCTGCGATTACCCATTCTCGATCTTTATAGAAGTATCTTTTCATCAAGACAAGCCGATTCCGGGTGATGTAGTAGCGACGTTTCGCGCTGTGGTTGTTTGTCGAAAATGTTCGACCAAGAAATTTGTGCTCCGTGATTCGCCCCAGCGAGTGCACCAAAATCGCCCTTGGGCACTCAATCACCTTGAGCCCCGCTGCCCGCATTCGCAGACAATATTCGTGATCCACAGAGTCGATAAAAAAATCGTCTTCCATTGGACCAATCAAGCTGAATGTGTCGGCTTGGATCATCGATCCCGAGGTTATGCAGACGACGACATCTCCGTTTGCTGATCTCAACGTAGAGAAAGCACTTCCCATCCCCGCATCCTCGTACCGAGGACACAGCATGCCTACTATGCCATGGACTGCATCCTGGTAAGTGGAAAACATTTCTTCCACGTAGCCGTCGCGCATCCAGCTATCCTGATCAAGAGTCATGATCCAGGGGAAACCTTTCGAGATTGCGTAGCGAATGCCGATATTCAGCGCGGTTGCAATGCCGAGGTTTTTATGGTTGCGAATGACGGTGCATGCATCCAGCTTTTCCAGATCGTTTAGTACGCTGGATACATTGGCCTGCGGAGTATTGTCGACTACCACCACATGGGCCACTTGATTGAGAGATAGCTGAATGTTCTTTAGAACATCCAGCGACGGATTATAAGAAATTACGACAGCACAGACCAGAGAATTTCTCATTTTTTCAGCGTTATTGAGTCGGTACTCAAGAGTAAGACTGCTGTAGGATCTGACGTTACCACATTCTTCGTTTTATGGTCATTATTATAGGTGTCATTAAAAAGGGCCGGATCAATAAGAAAAAAATTAACGCAATGTCCCTTAATAAAAACTTCCATCCGTGCTCATAACGTTGATAGTTATTAGTACTACAGTGTTACAAAAGCGAGGCGAATTCGCGGGCGCTGTGAAATCTCCAGCAAAACTGGATAATTTGACCATCCGCCCTGGCAAATGACGATTTAACACCTGCACGCAAGTGGCGCATTATCAGCTACATGTAGTTTTGTAACAATGTAGTACTAAAAAAGTGTTCTTAATCTATGAGGCCTGGAACTCTTGCAATGGTTTTCTTTCTCCTCACCAGACTCGCTAGAAATTGAATAGCCTGACGGGTGCCCGGTTCGACATATATGGACCATACACAGCCTGCAGCGAACAAAACACCAGCGGCGGCAATCCGGTATGCGAAATTAGCGCCTATAGTACGGGCAATGACGAGGGAAATCGTGATCCAAGTGACTACTTTCAATAGTCTAATGGCACAGTCCCGGAGCATCCCCGCAAGTATGAAAAATGCAAAACTATCTACAATATTCCGAAATAACATGGCCCAAGCTGCGCCTTGTAATCCATCGTAATGCACTCCCAGCCACACGGATCCCAATAGAAATGGGGTTTCCGCCACATGGAGAAGAGCAACTGTACGCGGTCTGCCTTGCCCCTGTAGAAGAGCATACGGTATGAAGGCCATGCTGCTTGTCCATGTACTGAGCAACAATATCTCTCCGACGGGGCTGGACTGTATGGCAAAACCGTGGCCGACCCAAACGACCATAAATGGATAAAGACCGAGCATGGTCAGCACCATGAGTGGAACGGTGAGTACAGACAGGGATGAGACGGCCCGGACCCCAAGGAGGTGTGCATCCCCAGCAGTTTGGCTGGAAAATCGCGGAAACAAAGAACGGGTCAGAGCCCCTGAAAACAGATGAATTCGTCGCACGAGTTGATACGGTACAGTGTACAGAGTCACCGCCGGGACACCCAGGGCTGAACCAATGAGGAAACTGTCAAAGGATGAAAAGAGCGGGTCGAGCGCGCCGTTGACGGTGACCCAACCGCCATATGTTAGAAGAGGCCTTACCTGCTCTCTGGCAAAACCGGCGGATCCTCGAAGAGGCAGAGTTTTGGCAACAGCGATCCACAGCGGCAAAGTAGAGGCCGCGCGCGACAAAATGGCGGCTGGGATCAGCCAACGTAGATCAGGTCCATGCCAATACGCGACTGCCAGCGGCGCAATGTTGAACATCATCGAGCCTGCGACTTGAAGGACGTTGACGATTCCAAACTGCTCACTGCCTTCCAATGTTCCAGTAAGAACTCCGGAAACCGTCGCTAACGGCACAATTGTTGCTAACCAAGGCAGGGTGGAGAGCGCCTCCCGGCGCATGTCTGGAGGCATTTTGAAGAGATGGCCGAGAATGATCCCTGCTGCAAAATACAGGATGGCCCCGCCTGTTACACCTAAGCTGGCATTCATCCCGACCGCCGTCCAGAAGACCCGTTCGCGCTCCACCGCCGGTGCATCTTTGAGCTGCGCGATGCGATTGGCCGTCGCGCGCGACAACCCCAGGTCAAACAGGCCGAAATAGCCCAGCAACAGCCAGACAATGGTCAGAACGCCATAACGTGCCTCCCCGATGCGATGGAGATACAGCGGGACGGTAACAAGGGCCACCGTCATGGGAATGATGCTTCCGGAGAGATTATAGAAAGTATGACGCTTAATGCTCATTCGCCAGCCGTCGTGTTTTTAGGAGAGTGATTCGGATTATCGGGCATGTTTGAACACTTGGTTGGACATCAGGTTACCAACGGGATCTCCGCAAGAAAGACTTCGCGCCGTGGTCGACTTGCGATACTTCTCGAAACTAGCATCCGCCGCCGTCGCCAACGTCTGCTAAGCATCGGCATCTGCCTCCAACTACAACTTTATCCAAGTAGGCTGTTTATAGCCGAACATAATTATAAATTTCTCTAGTGGTAGTAGACTCATTTCAGAGCAACACATTCCTGTAGCAGGCGAGCTATATGCGGAGCTGTCACTTGTATGCAGTACCTTTTCTCTACGAGATCGCGCCCCTGCATCCCCGCAGTCCGCCGTTTTTGTGGATCCAAAATTAACGCACGAAGTTTGTCCATCCAATCATCCATTGTCGAGACAAGATATCCAGTTATGTCTTGAAGGACGATTTTGTCGTTCGCTTCGATAGATGTTGTAACCACTGGTTTGCCGCAAGCCATGTATTGAATCAGCTTATAGCCACATTTTCCTCGCTCCCACGGCGAGTCCTTAAGCGGCATGATACCGATATCGAAATCGTGAATCTCGCGCACTTCAGATTCTTCAGACCAGGAGCGACAATCAACGTCAACCCCCGGGCACGCGAACTTTGCCCCGATGACACGCAACTGCAATGGAAATTCTTTCGCTAGCTCCTTCAGCACTGGAGCAACTATATCGAGATATTTAGCAGTAGACGGGGAACCGCACCAGCCCACCACAATGTGTTCCCTCATCGGCGGATGCAAAACCTGGTAACGCTCCAGATCAATCACCGTCGGCAGTATCTCCACGCAAGGAGCGCCGGCGGACCGTGCCCGCTCCGCTAGGTAGCCGTTCCCGCACAACACTAGAGTCGAACCAGCCATTACTTTGTCCAATTTATCCGCGAGCAGCTTGTGATATCGATGGGTACTCCGATCATAATTGTGAAACACCGCATCGTCGATATCGAGGACGTAGCGCACTCCCACTGCGGCCAGGGCCTGCTCGAACCAGGCTGGAAAATTTGGGAACAGCTCCTTCTCAATCCAGAGCAGGTCATATTTCCCTACATGGAGCAGCCCAGCGATGCGCGCCAGATAATCGCTGAGAAGCTCCCGCCAATTTGTCGCCTGCCCTGCATACAGTCGTTTGAGATAGTCATCCCGAAGCAGTGGCGATACGTGCAGATCGATACCCATGGAATGCAGGGCTGGGGCATATTGGTAAATTCTCATGCGGCTGCTGGCTCCCAGCCGCCCGTAGCGAGACAGCGCAAGTACCTTCACCGTGTTGTTCCTTGGAAAATCCAGTCAGGCAGCCAACGGAACAGCATTCCATAGGCTGCCCAGGTCTCCCGCAAGGATGTCCATGAGCGGCGGCCCACGGCCAGCGCCGACCTCGTCACGGGCTCAAGGAGCAACGTGACGACGAGAACCACTGAGGCCGACGCGACATTGAAATGCTTGAAAGCGTAGAGAATCCGGCTGCGTAGCGAATAAAACAGCCGCCTTGCCTTCACTTGGTTGGATGTACCCCCCCCCGCGTGAAAAGCCTGCGCGTCGGCCAGGTAGACGCTGCTCCATTCCAACTCCTTCGCCCTGTAAGATAGGTCAAGATCTTCAAGATAGACAAAAAAAGTTTCGTCAAACCCGTGCAGCAAGTCGAATACGGATTTTCGTATCAGAAAAAAAGCGCCAATCACATGATCGACCTGCCTCGTCGTCGCATGGTCCCACTCGCTCATGAAAAGGCCTTGCGTCGGGACAATTCGATCCAATCCGGTTGCATACGCAACGAGATTTTTCAGGGAGGGAAAACGAGCGCAGCTCCGTGCGATCTTGCCATCCTCGTCCACGAGCTGGACGCCACAAATGCCAACCTTTGCGTTCTCGGGCCGTTGCATGTAATCGATCGCTTTCGATAATGTGTCAGGAAACAAGCGCGCATCGGGGTTCAGAAACAATAAAAATTCGCTGTTCGCGTGCGCAGCGCCCAGGTTGCAGGCCCTGCCAAACCCAAGATTCGCGCCGGTTCGGATCAAGGTCACGTAGGGCAGTCGTTCCACTGTTGCTTCCGACCCATCGGTCGAGCCATTGTCCACCACAATAACTTGCGCAACCAAGGGCCGCCCGTGCTCAAGGACGGAATCAACGCACTCGCGCAGTTGCACGCCTGCATTCCAGTTAACGATAACTACAGAGACTAGTATGTCCACTCCTTCCTTCGCGGGAGAAGCCGCCAATGTTGCCGAAGATCAAGGGATTCCCAAAACAAATTTCTTTGCATTCGTGCAATCGGTCGCAAACTCCAGTAAGGATATTACAATACGCAGCAGAGCACACGAATTTGCCGACGCGCTTGGATGAGTAGTTTGCCTTCCACGTTAGGATTTCTTGAGGAAGAATATCATTGAACATCGCTTATCCCATGTCTACGGCGGCCAAAGCGCAAGCAGATACTCAGCCGCGACGTCTCCTCACGTTTCATAGCCTCTTGATTGTCGCCGCTCTTCCGCTGATGTTCTTGTCGGTCGTCATACCGAATTCCCTTCAGGTACCTACAGCAGGGATGTTGCTGATCTGTTTTCTCCTCTCGTTGCCGCAGTTCAAAATGACGAGAGGGCTACGAACGGTGTTTGGATTCTACCTATGTTCAGTGGCCGTCACGGTGGTCTACATCGCAGTCGGATTGACCCATGGTGCTCCCTGGAGCGCCGTCGCACAGGTGCTAACGATTTACATAGCCTCGCCTCTTTTGTGGATAGTTGTTGCTTCCGCCTTGTGTGAAGTCCTCGGTGAACAGGGACTCACTGGCTGGTTTATATGGCTTGCATTTTTAAGTTGCATCAGCGTCGCCGTATTTTTTGTACTTTATGCGACGGGCGGAGCCGCGGCCGTCTCGTTCTTTATTAAGGTAGGCAACGTAAACCTGCAAAAAGGCTACGCGGCAGCGACAATGCATGTCTACGGCTCGCTGATTTTCTTCTGCGGAGGTTTTTTCAGCTCGCCGGAGTTGGTCCGAAACAAGCTTCTGCGGGTTCTTTTGCTTTCATCGCTGTTCTCTTGCGCCATCACGTCAGGCCGGTCCGCATTGATCTTATCAATGCCGGTCGGCTTGTTGTTGGGATTTCTCCTTACACCGCGCACGATTGGATACGCGCGCCGCGCCTTGCTTCCCGTGAAGGCACTCGGGGTGGCCGTGCCAGCGGCGCTTGCGATAGCGGTCGCAGTGTATGCAATAGGTAAATTTAGCAGCATTCATCTTTGGTTGGTATTTCAAAGTTTCGTTGATAAGTTGTCTGCGGGAGGCGGATCTGACCGCACTGGTCAAGCGCGGGCCCTGTTTAACGGCATCCTCGATAGCAGTGGGCTTGGCGTAGGCCACGGAATTGGCGTGTCATATATCCGCTCCTTTGAATATCCTTGGCGCTACGAACTCGTCTGGCTGGCGACCATCCTTAGGGTCGGAATCGTGGGTGCTTGCGTCTATGCATCGGTGTTTTTTTTCTACATCGCAAGGGTCGCGCGAGAAGCTGCTCGCCGTCGCCTGACTGTCGGCTCCAAATTTATGTTCTGCGGCTTTATTGCAGCCTTCGTGGCATCCGCCACTGACCCCTACATTGAAGCTTTCACATTCCAATGGATGTACATCATCCCGATTGTGGCCTTCTTCATCGAACACTCTTTGCGTCAGGCTCTGGCTAGGAAGCCATCGACGGCCTGGCTGATAGAAAACCTTCGCCCCAGGGGGAAGGGTAGCCGGTCTTAGTTATTGGCCGTCTTGGTATATCGACCGTATTCCTTGTGGGAACCATAATAATAGTAATGGTCCGTCAAATCCGGGCGCATTCCGTTTAGGGCGACGCCGATAATATTGGCGTTTACGCGCCTCAGATGGGTCAGCACGCTGGCCAGCGCATTGCGATTGGTCTTTCCTGCCCAGGCAAGAACCAGGACGCCGTCGACCAGAGTGGCCATCTGCAATGGTTCCGCAAAGCCGAGCAGGGGCGGCGTATCGACGATGACAAGGTCGTACTCTTGCTCGGCCTCATCGAGAATCTTTCTTAGCACAGTCCCTACGCGATCTGCCGCGCGGCGGGAAGCTGGACCGGTGGCAAGAATCTCAAGGTTTGGGAAGTCAGCAGACGTTTGGACCTCATCGCGCCAGTTGGTATCGTTGTTCACCACATTGGAAAGTCCTCGCGCTTTAGACATACCCAGAGAGTTGGAAGGCCTGCGCATGTCGCCCTCGATCAACAGTGTTCTGTACATCTGTTGGCTATGCGCGACAGCAAGATGGACGGCGACGGTGGACTTTCCTTCTCCTGGCACGGAGGAAGTGACCAGAAGGCTCTTGATGCGGTTTGTCGTGTTCCCTGAGAGCAGAATCGAACTCCGCAGTCGCCGAATCGCATCCTGAAAAGCAATCGACTGGGTTGCCAGGTCAGTCGGCTTGGGTAATGCTACCGATCCAAATCCATTGGAACTTGCCGTGGGTTTCAACACAGGGTCCTGCATGGGTAGAGTGCCGGGCAGGAACTTCGTCGCAGGCAGAGACCCCAGAACAGGAGTCTGCAATCGTCGCTCCAGGTCCTCACTGTTCAGGGCTGTGTTGTCGAAGGCGTCCATCAAAAAGACGCCGCTGACGGCAAGCAATCCTGAGAGCATCAAAGCAATCAATGCATTCAAGCCGGTATGCGGAAACGAGGGATACAACGCGGGGCGGGCCTGATCGGCCAGGCGAATGGAGTTGCTTTGGAAGTTCGCGTTGATTTCAGACTCATTGATCTTCTTAATAAGCTCTTCGTATAGCGTCTTATCGGTGTCCGCTTCTTGCTTCAGGGACTGGTACTGAAAGGAACGCGCATTCATCTGATCGAACTGTGCCTTCGATGTGGCCACGGCCTCTTTGAGCAATGCTTCGCGGTTGACCGCTTCCTGATATTGCACAGCGACCCGTTCCGAAATATTTTGCCGCAAAGCATTTATTTGTCTCTGGAGTTCCGCTACCAGGCCAGCGGCCTTCTTATATTCCGGGTGTGTCGTTCCATATTGCGTCCGCGCAGTAGCAAATTTTTCATTCGCCACATCCAGGCGCGCTTCAAGCTCGCGCAGTTGCCTGCCCTGGTCCGACGCCTCGGCCGCTTCCAGCGAGCCATTCTTGATGGCGTTATAGGCGGCTTCTTTTTGAACACGGTCTGCTTGAGCAGTTGTAAGATCGGTGTTCAGCTGCAACAACTGAGCTGAGAATATGCTGGTCTTTTCTTCAGGGTTAATAACATCCAGGTCTTTTTCAAATGTGGCGAGCGCGGCGGCGGAACGTTCCATTTTGGCCTTGAGTTCTTCGATCTGCTTTGCCATAAATGCGGACAGATCGGCGGCTGCGCGAAATCGGATATCGAACGTATGCGCAATGTAACTTTTCACGATTGCGTTTGCGATGTCCGCAGACCGCTGAGGATCAGGCGAACTATAGTTGATGAGTAGTAATAGCGAATTTGGAGGATGGGTCACGGTGAGTTTCTTGAGAACGATTGGCGCATCCTCAACTCGTGAAAGTGGCAGTTCCTTGCTGATTTTTTTCTCCGCATCATTGTGAATATGGAACTGCTGCACTACGGGACGAAGTACTGCATCGGATTGAATCAGCTTCTCCTGCGTCACCAGGAATTGTTCTACATCGTCCGAACTCGACATGGAATTGTTCGATTGCTCTCCCAAAACTCCAGATGGCAACCTTCTATCGATATCTACCGTCGCTGTGGCCGTATAGAGTGGCGTGAGTCTCTTCGAGATGATCACGGTCGCAATCACGCAAAAAGCCATGAAAGCAAGGATCTTCCAGCGATACCGGTGGAGAACCCAAAGATAGTGGGAAAGTGGTATGGCCTCTTGCTCGGAATTGCTCTCATCCGGTTGTTGTGGATAGACGAGGACCCGCTCTACTCCCGCTGGAAGGGCCGCGGCAGACTCCGATGCATGCAAAACTTGGACTCGGTTCTCATCCATCATATGGTTGGGTCTTATAGCACTCCTGGCATTAAAAGAGCGTAAACGAGTGCTCCTGCTACAGCTGGTATTGAGTATTCCATGATTTGTTTTGCCGTACGCCTGCCGCCATTATCTGGAACGTATAGTATGTCGTCGGGTTTGAGAGGAACGTCCGGCGACTTACGCTTGATGATCTTGGCAAGTTGAATCGGGATCTCTTGCTTCGCTCCTGAGCCGTCTTTTCTATAGATGTAAGCAATTTTATGCGAATCGGGTGTCAGCCCCTCTGCAAGCGCGAGCACTTGCAGGACCGTCGTGTCGCCATTGTCCTGGACGGGAAAAGCTCCTGGTTTTTTTACGTCGCCCAGGACATAAATCTCACGCGCTTCCGGTACGAGGATTTGATCGCCACCATGCAGTGGAATATTCAGAGAAGGGTCCGCAGAGTCGATGAGAGAACGCGTCGCAATGGTCTGGGTCGTCTGCACCGACTTGCCATTCTGGCCAACTATAGAATGCGTCACAAGGATATTCGGTCCCGCACCCTTCGTTATGCCGCCCGCGCGCGCCAAAGCCTCCAACAAGGTTGTAGGTTGGCTTACTTGAAATACTAATGGTTTGTTGACGGCGCCCATTACACTCACAGGGCGACTCTGATATTCCACAATGGTTGCCGTAACGATGGGATCAACCAGAACATTTCCCTTTTTGAGCGCATCTGCAATAACTGTCTGTAGCTGGGAGGGATAAAGGCTACTGGCTTGAATAGGGTTTTGCAACATTGGCAAACGAATCGTTCCATTACCATCTACGCGGACAGGTCCGCTAAGTTCCGGCGAGCCATAAACAGAGATATCCAGCAAATCATTTGGGCCGATTGGCTGTGTCGGCAGATTGGTGTAATAGTAGCTCGGTTGTATAGGTGGGCTAGAAGTGGAAGGATCTGGCTGTTGCGCTCTGACGAACGGAACCAAGAACAGACCGATCATCCATCCAAATATTAGGATTCGTTTTACTGACATAATAGGCTTCGATTGCGTGAATCTCATCTCTTTTTTATTGCACGAATAGCTTTGTTGCCCTGTTGATGCGATCTCATGAAACTGCTCTTAGCAACTATCAAAACTCCATACTGGGCAAGGGTGTATTCCAATACAGTATAACCTTATGGTCGATATGGAAACACATTTCGGCAATCAGGATGCGAGATGTTGTGACTTTCGAAACGGCAGGACCGTCTGCGGAGAATTATCCTGTTCTCTATCGCTCACAGCTAGCATCGCAATCACTAAAATTGGCCACGCGCCGAGGGCAGGACGAGAAAATGGGTAATCTACCGATGCATGTACGAATACGGCGACCACGCCTAATCCCCAGATGGAACGAAAAGCAGGACGAACCAGCCAAATAAATAGCGACGCCATAGCGATAGCGAACGGCAGTCCGCCTTCGGCTCCCCACTGGAGCCAATCACTATGGGCCTGGTTCACAAAAACATCTCCAAGATCGATCACGGCATACTGTGGATATACCGCCGACCAGGTCCCAAGCCCAAATCCAAACCAGGGTCGCGCCGCAATCATGTGCAAGGAAGAAATCGCGAATTCTCGACGTCCCGCCATCGGATTCGCTTCTGCAAGACGCTGAGAGATCGCTCCCCAGCCTACGATGAGAAGAAAGACCGCTGCCAGGGCAGCCAGTCGGAGAATGGAGAGTCGATCGATTTTTTTGCTGGTGTTAGCGCGTAAGTAAAAGACCATCAGTACAACCATGACTTCGGTCGTAGCGATGATGAAGCCACCACGGGACGCACTGACGATCACCGATGCATACAAGGCCGCACTGGCTCCGGCATAGGCATAGGACTTGCTTTTGTCGCTAAGCGCCCCGTATACGGCGATGGGAAGGATCGTCTCAACAAACGCTGCATAGTGACTGTGGTAGAGGATGGGACCCATAATGGATGCATTGTCGCCATAGCCCGAAGGGAATACGCCGAAAATATAACCAGGAGACGCAAATGACTGAAGAATAGCCTCAATGGCCACAATACTTCCAAACCACACCATCGCTGCGCGAAACCACTCTAGCGTATCGGCATCCTCAAATATGTAGGCACCGATCAGATAGACCGCTAAAAATGTCGTCCAGCGAAGGAGGGCCCGCTCGGTGTCAAACTCATAAACGGTTTTCCCTAGTGCGCTCTGGAGAATGCCCCAACCGACTGCAAATGCAAAGACGAATAGAGGATAACGTGGAACTCGCCATTCATTGCGCCCGTGTATAAGAACCACCGCCGCGAGCGCAAAAATCAGAGTTTCAAAAACACTTACAGGCCAATACTCGGGTACCCAAAGGGTGAGAATTGCAAAGGCGAACGACGTCGCCAAGATCACAGCGATTGCGGAATGTGCACTGGAGCGGCCCTGCGCGAGGGCAGTCCTATTGTTCAATGCCACTGGGCTGAAGTCACAATCTTTATACCGCAGGCAGACCGACTTGCAAATTAAATTACGGGATACTGGCCGAAGGGCCGCTGGAGAAGGCACCCGATCCGGCTAGCCCCAATACGACGCCCACTGCGGCGACGCCCACAAGGAAAAGATCCGAGGAAGTGTTAAACATAGTCCCAATACCCGTACTAACTGGCGAGACGGCCCCTGGCCCATTGTTGCCAGGATTGTTTCCGGGAGTAGTGTTCTGAGGAGATGCTTGCGAAACATCCACCACGCGGCTGGCACCTGATACGGTTGGCACCACAGAAGAGACCATTCCAATTACTTGTACCGGAATTCCACTGTATGCAGCCAGATCCGAACCCTGCAATTGGAACGTCAAACCGGACTGAGCATCGGTCAAAACAAAGTGCCCGGCAACCGGACGCAAAACGCCTGCGATCCTGATGGATGAAGGGGACATATTCTCTTGCGGAGCCGTATCGAAACTAAGTGTCTTGCCCGGTTCAATCCGGGCCACCAAATCGCCAGCAGGGGTGCGAACGTCTGCCACGGCACTTCGGGCCGCAACCTCCATGTGGGTCCGGTTCAGGATGTCAACCAGCACGACTCCGTTTGGAGTTTCCGAGGAAACTTTCAGCCCGTTCGCTATGACAGCATGCTTGCCGGCATTGCGCTGCATCGTCAGACCCTGCTCCAGTACCGCATGGTTGCGATAGAGCGTCATTCGTGAATCCGGATTCAACACAAGCTGAGAACCATCGGCGAGCCGAACTTCAGAACGCACGCCAGAAGTCTGTACGACGCTTCCGTCAAAAAGAGTGGAGTTGCTGCGAATGGCGGAACCATCGACCTGTATCTCGCCGTTGGCTGTCACTGTGCCAATTGAGCTTGCGGGAACAGTGGTTGCACCCAGCATGCATGTGCAAGTAAAAAGCGAAACTGCGGCTTGGATTTTCAGGAACATTTTTTCCTCCGGCCATGCTCAAACAAAACTTCTACACTCTGATGGACTACAGTAGATAAAGATACATAACCATGAACCATATTTCAACCTCATTCTTTGTTTCTTTTCAAACTTTTCCCGCACAAAGGTAACCAAACATGCCATGACTCCATTGGAGCAGAAACTGTTGGGATTGATTGTCTAGGAGTCGCGAGGCACATTAGACTCATTTCTAGCCCCAGATCGACCAGCAGTCGAGGATTGATTGGCAGGAATCTGATTGGCAGGAATCGATGTTGGCAGCGAGTGAAATCGCCATGAATTTCCATGAAAAGCCCGGGTTTCTGCGCCATCCGCTGAAACTTCTGGGAATTGGCTGCGCCGTTGCTGGGTTCGCGCTCGCCATGACATGGACGCTACGGATCGGCGCGGCCGACATGTATTTTCAACGACATACACTCGCCGATACAGAAAAAGCGATCCGTCTCACCCCCAGCCGCGCCGACTACCAGGAACATCTTGCCGGATACTTACGCGACGTAGATGGGCAACGAGCAACCCAGGCGCTACAGCACGCCGTCGCGCTCAACCCATATGACGCCAACGCCTGGATCCAATTGGGTCTCATTGATGAGGCGGGAAATCGCTTGACAGATGCCAGCCGATGCCTGCATCAGGCGGCCCGCATCGATCACACCTTTCTTCCTGCCTGGTCTTTAGCAAACTTCTATTTTCGCCAAAATAATCCCGACCAATTCTGGTACTGGATCCATGAAGCGTCGCGTCTCGTTCCCGAGGACGCATCCCCTCTGTTCCGCCTATGCTGGCATTTTACCGATGACGCCAATGAGATCGGGAAGCAACTTGATGTCAACCGTCCCGACATGCAGGCCCAGTATATAAATTTCTTGATCTCAGAAAACCGAATGGCCGCTGTGGGACCTGCCGCTTTGCGTCTGGCCGCCAGGAATCGGAGCCAGGACACTGCCTTGCTCTTGAATACTTCGGACTGGCTCATTTCGCAACATCAGGCAACGGCAGCTCTCAACATATGGAACCTTATGGCCGAACAGCATCGCATTCCGTTCCACGCGATCCATCCAAGATCGAAGCCCGCAGTCACCAACGCCGACTTCATCCTTTCGCCTACGTCCATCGGTTTCGATTGGCACCTTCCAACCGTGACTGGCATCAATGCCTCGCAGGAGAACGACCATGGCGGTCTTCGACTGGAATTTTCCAGCGATCAACCCGAGTCCGTAGAAATTTTGACGCAGGTGCTTGCCGTTCAGCCCAGCACCGCGTACAACTTTATGTTTGACTACTCCACTTCGGGCATCGCCCCGGGGACTGGATTGACTTGGAGCGTTACCAACTTAGGAACAGGCAGCGTCCTCGCCACCTCCGATAGTCTGTCCGCTGATAAGGGTACCATTGGCCATTTGGACTTCACGGTACCAGCGGACTCCAAATTTGTCCGTGTTTTGCTTGTCTATCAGCGGGCGCTCGGAACCACTCGCATTGAAGGCTCCCTTGTCCTACATAAAACGGGCCTGGCAACTGCGGGCTCCAGCAAAACAGAACAATAAGCAGAAAATTAGAGTTGTGCTGCCCGCCAGCCCAACGAATTGTTTCGGCCCGAACAATTGCTACGAAGGCAGAGTAGGTGACAGCCTTGCGCTGAACATAGTTCCCTGATTCGCCAACCCGGAAACTGGCCCACGCCTCTTCTCTGCAATTCGGAAGCGCGCGTCGCAGAATTGCAGCTTTGCTGTTACTTCTTGAGACGTACATCAAACGGATACAAGAAAGTCTCGGATATGCGAAATCTCGCAACATCGGCGTGCAACGGATTGAAGAGAAAATTTGTCGTTTCCGGCACGATGGCGCTTGGAATTTGCAGCAGAGCAGACCGGTTTTTTCGTAGCCAACCAGTGCCCAAATCGCGGGTCGTTTCCTGGTTTGTCCGCCAGTCCTGCGGCAGGCCGTCCGGCTTCAGGGTCGTGACCTTTACATCCGGCCCTTCGATGCGGAGCAAGGTGAATTCCGGCGGCATATCATTCGCGCTGGTATGGACGCAGACCTCCAGCAACGCCGAGGCCGGAGTCTCTGCCAGATAAACAACAGGCTGTCCCGCGTAGTGCCAGCGGCCCGGCGCTTTCAGTCCGCCCACTCCGCTGAGATCGCGATGACGGCTGATTCTCCAAAGAATCATTTAGACGAACATGCCCTCGTCAATCTGAATCAGCAATTCGTCTACGATCCGGCTGCCCGTGTCTGTATTCAACAAGGAAAGTGGCGTGCGTCCATCCAGTCGAGCATGAGGCTTGCGCAACCAGGCCAGAGCGCGCTCGCGGCTGCCATAGACCGATTCGGCTAGCGACAGAACGCGGATCGCGCGCAGTACTCGGTCGGATTCTTCCACCGTCAACTTTTCGCGGCGGGAGCGGCGATGCTGGAGCGTTCGCCGAGGGATAATGACTGCATCAATCTCCACCTGCTGTAGACCAAGCGCAATCAGCCGCTTGATGACCGTCGGAGCAAGCTGCCCTTCGACGATGCGAAGAATCTCCGTCTCCGTCGCCGGAGGCTGCAAGCCGAGCCAATCTCCGATCTGTATATGGGCTACGTTCATGGCAAAAATCTCCCATCTACAGTATGCCATGTATTGCCTGGCAAAATGTTAATCGGCGATTCGCGAGCGCGGCGATAATACAAGTGGCCCGCAGTCAGGTGCTAGTGTAGTGTCTCCAGCAAGGCTTTACCACGGTTGACCTTTTGAATGATGTGGTCTGCGGATTTTGTCCAGACGAAAGGCTTTGGCGTTTGGTTATTGCGCTGGATGTAATCGGTGAT
>JAJYGR010000077.1 GCA_021790655.1 Acidobacteriota bacterium
AGTTTGCATACGACGTGGAGCAGCTTAGCCAGGACCATTTTGCTCCCCCAGGGTATTTGCATTCTGTCGGTTTCAAAGTGCCGCGCAGGCTATTGGAGAGGGCCTTCTTTGACACCTACGGATTGTCACTCCGCTCGGTGCTTGGTAAGCCGATTCCAGCCATTCAAAGCTATCACTCGTCAGTTGAAAAATTTCTACCAAAGGTCGTCTCGGCGGAAGCGCTTATCCACCGGAACGATTTTCCTCCTGAAGGCGACACGCAGGCGGTTCATCAATATGAGACACGCCAGAAACAGGCAACTCTCGATAATGACTGGCAAAAATGGAATCGCAAGCCAGGATTTCAAATACACATGATCGCTTTTGCGATCCGTATTTTACCGAAGATTGGGGCACTTTCCACCCTTTCCATTCGCGGGCCGAGCGCCGAGACGAATCGCTGGTATATCGAAAGCGTCAATCGCGCTGCGGACGATTACGAGAATATGCTGCAGAAGGAGGCGGAGCATCCTTTGCATCCACTTGGCTTGCCCGACCGCGATCTGGATACAGGCGAACGTGTGGTGCCCGGCACTTATCTCTTGACCGATGAGACTTACGCAAAATTGTTACAGAAGTTGACAGCCGATCCAAGTGGGAGGCTACCGTGGAGTCTACAGCAAAATATTCTTGATTATTACTCGGATCCCAATGCTCCCATTGCGACGAAAAATGATTCTAAAGCATGGAAGCGCGTGCAGGCCGAATTAAAGGTTTTGGGCACGATGCACACGATTGGCAGGCCAAATTAGAGCGAGGGAATGTGCGGTTGTTGTCTTGGGAAAGCCCCGTGCCTCTAATTTGATTGACGTCGCGCGCAGCCACGTCGAAAATTACAGAATGAAAAAATCTATGGGCTCTGGATCCAGCACGACTGATTTTGGTTTGCTGGTCCTGCGCGTTTGTCTTGGGACCAGTCTTTTCCTGAAACACGGCGTCGAAAAAATAACGCATTTTTCTCACATGGCGGCTCGCTTCCCCGATCCAGTCCACATAGGAGCGCACGCAAGTCTGGTCGTCGCGCTCATTTCCGACGCGATCTGCTCTCTGCTCGTCGCTGTAGGGTTGGGAACGCGCGTGGCCGCCTTCATCATCGTTGCAAATCTTGGCGTCGCCTTTTACTTTGTCCATCATCTTGCATTTCGAACGGAGCATGGAGAACTCATCATCATCTACATGGCTGGGTTCCTGGCATTGATCTTTACAGGCGCGGGCAATTTCAGCCTCGACGAGAAATTCTGGGGACGCGGCTAGAAGTCGGGAAACATATGCGGAATACGGCACCTGCGGTCCAAGTCAAAGTCTTACGATAATTTCTTACAAGTCTCTCGCCATTCAGGACCGTCCCACAAAGTAAATGGCCACGCATTTGCGCGGCCATTTTGATGCACTCGAAATCTCTAAAGGTAATTGCTACTTCATTCCCTGTAGTTTTTGGGCTGCGATCTGGCCAGCTGCTGTTTTGGAATCCTTGTCTTTCAACTGCGCGTAAATCTTTTGGGCTTGCTGCGGATTTGTCTTCTCATACATTGAGGCCAGTTCCAACTTCGCTTCACTGGCAGGCACGGCTGTTGTAGGGTGGCTCGCGAGCTGATTCAGCAGCTTAATCGCGTCGGAGGCATGGCCGTTCTGTTGATATAAATTCACTAAAGCCAGATTGCCGAGGGCGGCAAGATTTTTATTTCCGTCTCGGACCACTTGCTTCAGCGTCTTCTCGGCTTGAGAAGCCTGCCCCATCTCCATGTAGCAGAGACCGGAGAAATAGAGCGCATTCTTACCAGAATCTGTCGATCCATAGCTGTTGGCGACCTTGAGAAATTGCGCATTTGCGGCCAGCGCGCGCGCTGCGCTGCTGGGGTAGGTCCTTACGCCGGGCTGGGCTGGCACGCCAGGCTGCGCTACTGGAGCGCTGTATATGTCCATGGCTGCGCCGAACGCGACCGAGGCCTGTTCCTGCCGATGTTGATAAAACAACACGCTGCCAATACCAATCGCCACAACAGCAATCAGGACAGCGGCAAACCTGATCGCTTCCGACTTGTGCTCTTCAAGCCAGGCGACCGCGCTCTGTGCGTTGTCCACCAGGGCATCGTGTTTCATTGCATGACGAGTTTGCGTATCCACAGAGTTCGCTTATTTCCTTTGAGGGTAGAAATACTGGCAGGCACAGAGAGATGGCGCTGCATAGTTAGTGTAGCAGTCGCAAAAATTAGGGGTCAAACCAGGGTTACTTAGGATCATTCGCGAGAGAAATCAAAGCACACGGCCAGAACAAACATCAGGCGACGGACGCCGTGGGTTGGATCTCTCCGTTCTCAATTCGCTCCTGGCACTCAATGCAATAAGGTGTCCAGGGAAGGGCCTCGACGCGCTTGGGGCCAATGGCCCGGTCGCAGTGGACGCAATCTCCAAAGGTTCCCACGGCGATGCGATGCAGCGCCTGGCGTACCAGCCGCAACTGCTTGTTCCGCGCTGTTCCTTGGGAAAAGAGCATTTCCTTCTGGTAGCCCGCAACTGCCAGGTCTGCGACGTCCTGCGTATCGTCGACACTGCTCGAAAGCGCCTGCTCGACTGTGCTGGCCAATGCCTGCTCCAGTTCCTTTTCGCGTTGACGCAGTCTCTTCTCGTATTGCTGTAACTTATCTTCGGTCTTTGCCATGCTTAATCTCCGATATTTCTTTACTGAGCTTCTAACCACTGTTGGACGCTTTTCGCGGCGGAATGGTTGAGATTATTTTTATTTCTTTCCCACACCCATATCACGGGGCTGTCAGACCCTGATCGCTTTCGGGAACACCACATTGGATGCACTGCGGTGCAACTTGATTCAAGTTCGGCTGACAAGTAGGCTTATACATTATGTACGAAGACTTTCAGGTTTTGGATCATTGGACTGGAGAGAATCTGCAATGCATGTGGAAAGGCAACGTCGTTGCCATTGCCACGCGACATGCAGATGCTGTAGACGTTCGGTTTACGATCAATGAGCGTCCTCTGGTAATTGCAATGCCGTTGCTGGCATGGGTGGAGTTCCGCAGACGGTCCGGCAATGTTATTACGGATTACCTGGCGGCCCAGATTGCCGGACACTATCTGAAGCAGGCTGTGGAAAATGGCTATGATAACGGCCGTGAAATCTACACGATGGCCGTCGACGAAGTGCTGGCGCATCTTGATGTTGTGATGAAGGAAGTTGGCAATACGCATAACCTGCCAGCTCTTCCCATCCTGACGGCGTAACTTTTTCTTCTTGTCATTGTCCCCGCCACCGCAATGGCGGACGCGCATCTTTTGTCAGGGGATAGGCGCGAATGGCACAATAGTGAGTTTGCTGCAACGGGTCGTTTGAAGAGGTCAGTCTACCATCCGCTGCTACAAAGTTTAGGAGCAACTCATTTTATGCCATCGACGAAAGACAATGCAGGCAGCTCTCAGTTGTTGCAACAGCTAAACAGTGCGAAGGTCCAGCGCAATCTTTCCGTGTCCCAATTGGTTGCAGTTTCCCTTGCCCGGGGAGAATCGAAGCTGGCAGCGAATGGCGCACTCGTCGCCTACACGGGGGCACGGACCGGTCGTTCTCCGAAGGACAAATTCATCATTCAGGATGATGTCACCCGCGAACGCGTGAACTGGGGCAAGGTCAATCAGCCATTTGAGCCAGCAAAGTTCGATGCGCTGCTGGAGCGCGTCCTGGCGCATCTCGCGGGTCGCGACGTGTATGTGCAGGACCTTTTTGCCGGGGCGGATATTACTTATCGCATGCCCGTGCAGATCCTTGCCGAGTATGCCTGGCACGCTTTGTTTGTGCGCCAGCTTTTTTTGCGGCCTACGCCAGAAGAATTGGCAGCGCATGTGCCGGAATTTACCGTGATTGCTGCGCCGGAATTCGAAGCTGTGCCAGAACGCGATGGCACGCGCTCGTCGACGTTTATCCTGGTGGACTTTACCCGCAAGATTGTCCTGATCTGTGGCACAAAGTACGCCGGCGAGATAAAAAAATCCATCTTCGGCATTCTGAATTTTCTTCTTCCCCAGCGCGATGTGTTTCCCATGCATTGCTCGGCCAACGTGGGGCAGGATGGCGTGTCCGCTCTATTTTTTGGGCTTTCCGGAACAGGCAAAACCACGCTTTCCGCCGATCCGCATCGCAAGTTGATTGGCGACGACGAGCATGGCTGGGGGCCGGAAGGCGTTTTCAACTTCGAGGGTGGCTGTTACGCAAAGTGCGTCGATCTGTCGGAAGAAAAAGAGCCGCAAATTTATCATGCGATCCGTTTCGGCGCTGTGCTGGAGAATGTCACCCTGAATCCTGAAACCTGCGAGCCGGATTATCATGATATCCGCTTCACGGAAAACACACGCGCTGCCTACCCCATAGAATTTATTGAGAACGCCTTAATTCCAAGCGTCGGCGGACATCCGAAAAACGTTTTGTTCCTTACCGCAGACGCATTCGGAGTGCTGCCGCCGATTTCGAAACTTACCCCGGAGCAGGCGATGTATCACTTCCTTTCTGGGTACACAGCGAAGCTTGCGGGTACTGAGGCGGGCCTGGGCAGTGAGCCGGTGCCGGATTTTTCCACCTGCTTCGGAGGTCCTTTCATGCCCCTGCCGCCTAAAGTGTATGCGGCACAGTTGGGCGAGCGTCTTCGTAAGCACAATGCGCAGTGCTGGCTGGTCAACACCGGTTGGACGGGCGGTGCATTTGGGGTGGGACATCGCATGAGTCTGCCGCATACTCGCGCCATGGTGCATGCGGTGCTCGACGGGCGGTTGGCCAAGGTGGAGTTTGTAAAGGAGCCATCGTTTGGATTCAGCATTCCTACTTCCTGTCCAGATGTGCCGCGCGAGTTTCTGAATCCGCGCAATGTCTGGAAAGATACGGCGGAGTATGACCAGCAGGCAGCAATGCTTGCTGGAAAATTTCACGACAATTTTGCCAGGTTCGACGTGCCAGATGAAATTCGCAACGCCGGGCCGAAGGCGCAAAAGTAACCCAAATGTTTGCGCGCAAACTACGCATCGAGCGAGTGGATGAAGCGGGACAAGCGCACGCCTGCCCGATCCATTGGATCGACAATTTCGCGATGCGTAACTTCACCAACGATGCCATCTTCGACGACACTCTGCCTGCCGGCGACGGCCTGCTGGAAGCGGGTTTCCGCGTGCCGCTGGAAGATTTGCGCCCAGCGATGGAAGACTGGTTTCGCCGAAAGGGCTATTTGAAGCCAGCCGAGACGCTGCGCATCACCGAGCTGGCTGGCTGAGATATTCACGGTCGAGAATCGACAGCAGCAGCAGCGTATGAAACTCGCCATCGCGATAGATCGCTTCGCGCAGGACGCCTTCCTGCTGAAATCCCGCTTTGCGATAGATGTGCAGCGCCCGCGCGTTGGACTCAAAAACATCCAGCCAGAGTCGATGTGCATGCAATGTTCGGAAGGCATGGTCTATGATGGCTCGCAATGCCCGCTGTCCTATTCCTTTACCGGGCGCGCCGACCACGAAGCGCTTGAGTTCGATGCTGCGATGCGGGGAAGCGAGTCCACGCAGAATTGCAAAGCCCTCAGTCGCGCCTGTTGCGTTGACGATCATGCTGTATTGCACGTCAGGGTCACGCATCGCGCGACGATGTTCCTGCTCCGGCCAGATGCCGACCATGGTATGAAATGCGGGCGTACGTTCCAGCGCCAGAATCGTAGCAAGGTCCTGCTCGGTGGCGGGACGAAGCTCTGCGGAAGGATCATGGTATTCCTGTTGGATATTCATCGCGCGCGAGGGCTTTTTCAACTGCTCAGGAGGTCATTCCTTGGATTGGTCAGGAGCCGGGCCGGGCAACACATGAATCGTATGAAACCAGATGTCTGCGCTTCGGGGCCAGGTGGTAATGGGGAGTGCAGTGCGGCGCAGGCCATATCCATGGCCACCTTGAGCGTAAATGTGCATCTCAGCGGGCACCCCAGCCTTCTTCAGCGCCATGAAGTAAACGATTGAGTTTTCGACGTGGACTGGGTCGTCCTCGGCTTGCACGAGAAATGCGGGCGGCGTTTGGGCGGTCACATGAATGTTGGGATTGGGCGCGAAGTCCTTGTCCGCAAGTGCGAGATACCCAGGATAGATAATGACTGCGAAGTCAGGTCGGCAACTCTGCTGATCGGCAGAATCGATTGGCGGATAGAGGCGTTTCTCAAAGTGTGTACTGATGGCAGCGGCAAGATGGCCTCCTGCAGAAAAGCCAAGTACCCCGACCCGGTTCGGATCAATGTGCCACTCGGTGGCGTGCAAGCGCACCAGTCCGAGTGCGCGCTGGGCATCCTGCAACGCAGCGGAGGACTTTGGATAGGGGCCAGAGTCAGGCACGCGATACTTGAGCAGGATGCAGTTCATGCCGATGGAGTTGAGCCAACTGCATACCTCAGTCCCTTCGAGGTCGATGGCAAGGATTTGATAACCGCCTCCAGGAAAGACCACAACTGCCGCGCCGTTGTTCTTCCCCTGTGGAGGGTAGAGCGTGAGGGTTGGGTTGGAGACGTTGGTAAGGCGGATGATCGGTTTGCTCGCGATGAGACGGTCTTTCGCGGTTGTCGTGTCGATCTCCAGCGCAGGATTCGGGGGAGCGTCCGGCGCTCCGTTCGGCCAAAGGGACAACGTCGGACGGCCTGGAGCGGGTTGCCAGGCAGGATTTTGTGCCATCAGAATGCTGGTAGTGCCACAGATGAGAACGGCAAGAATGAGCAGACGTGTGCGCATGATTAAGGCCCTCTTCTGGAAAGCTCTCACCGATAATCGCATTCGGCAGACTGCTTGCGCAAGTAGAAGAAATCTGGAAATACAAATTCAATTCGGCAATTTAAGTGCTGAAGAAGTGGATCTCTCGTCGAATACCGCTACAGCTATTTTGCTGTTTTCTCCGCCGTGAACTCCTCGTTCATCCACTCTTCAAATGCCTTGAGATTCTGCGGTCGTCCTAGAAAGTTTTTGACTAGCTGCGCGCCGGGTTCGGAGCCGCCGGGTTCGAGCACTTCTTTTCGATAGCGCAGGGCGGCTGGTCCTCCGATCAGGTTCTGCGGATCGAACTGTCGGTAGAAGTCGAGCGCAATCACTTTGTCAAACAGATAGGTATAGTAGTTCGACGAGTAGCCGGTCAGGTGCGTAAAGCTGGCGTAGAAACGATTGCCGTCTACCCAGGTATAGGGTAGCGCTGCGGTGTAGTCGGCCTTCATCAATGTGTCGAGATCGATGCTGGCTGGCGGATGGTCATGCACGTCCAATGAGAAACGAGTATAGAAAAGCTGGCCTCGCACCCAGTTGCCGCGTCCGAAGGCGCTGGCCCGGTTCATGCGCTCGACCAGTTCAGCGGGGATCGGCTCGCTGGTCTTGTAGTCCTTTGCGAAGGACTGGAGCAGCTTGGGGCTGCGGAAGAACTCCTCCAGCATCTGTGAGGGCGCTTCGACAAAATCGCCTTCGGTGGAGATGCCGCTTACGCCCGCCCACTGCTGCTGACCGCCAAGGATGGCGTGCATCAGGTGGCCAAACTCGTGGAAGAAGGTAACGACATCGGAGTATTGCATCAGGCCGGGGTCTTCCGGATGACCGGCAGTATGCCCGCCGGGGAAGTTGCAGATCAAAGCTGCCTCCGGGACCTGCCTATCTAGGACTCCCGGAGCCTGTTGGCGAGAAAAACCTGGTACGAGCGGGAAAGCGGAGAACCATTTGTCCTTGCCCTCGCGGGGGTGCATATCGAGATAGAAACGGCCTATGATCTGGCCGTTCTGTTTGCTTTGCGGACTGCGGTCGTAGACGTCCCATGCCGTAACGGAGGGGTCCCATACGGCAGCGTCTTTGGCGTCCTTAAATTCGACATGAAACAGCTTCGCAGCAGTGTCGAGCACGCCCTGCTGCACGCGGTCATAGGGGAAATATGGGCGGACGGACTGCGAATCGAAGTCGAAGGCGGTGCGGCGATACTGCTCATACCAGTAGGTCGCGCTGGCGGCGTCGATGCTGGTCAGACCCGGCTGATGCTGACGCGCAAAGTCGAGCACCATGCCGTATTCCTTCTCTGCGCCAGCCTTGGAAGCGAAATCGAGTTCCGCCAGGAACGTCTTTACATTCGCGGCTGAACCCATCATCTGGTCGGCGGTTGCTAGATCGGCCCAATTTTTGAAGCCCAGGGTGGTCGCCAACTCCTGCCGAGTGGTCAGCAGATCCATCAGCACCTGCGAATTCGCTGGATAGGCCCGTGTATAGTAGGCGAGGAACATCTGTCGTCGCAGGGCGTCGCTTTTGGCAAAGGTCATCACCGGCTGGTAATCCGGATAGTCCGTGGTCAGGGTAATATGGCCTTCGGCATCTGGAGGATGACGGGCAAGGAAATCTGCAGGAAGCCCGTCGAGTTCGGCTTTGTTCTGCACGGAAACCGTGTTGACATGCTCCTGCACATTGCGTCCAAAGGTCAGACTCAATTGTGTAATCCGGTCTTGTAGTTTCTGAACATGCTGTCGGGTGGCCTCGTCTTTGTCGACACCGGCGATACGGTACTGGAGCAGTGTTCGTTCGACGTAGTGACGCGTGGCTGCATCGGCGTGAGAAATGTCCATAGAAGCCAGGGCATGATATACCTGCTGGTTGAGAGAAAGCTGGACGGAAGCTTCGGAAACCTTCTGCACCAGCGCCTCAGCCCGGTCACGAACGCTTTTTTCAGGCGAAACAGAGTACAGCAACCCGGCTTCTGACCCCGCCAGACTCAGCTCGGTAATTGCACGGTCGTAGGGAACAAGCGTGTTTGCCACGGTGCGTGGTTCATTTACAGTAATAAGCTGGTTGACCGCCTCTTTTTCGGCTTTCAGATGGAGCATGACCCAGGTGGTGAGGCTGTCTGGATTCACAGTCCCAGACCACGCAT